>DPWD01000130.1:3003-3127 GCA_003526465.1 Hyphomonadaceae bacterium | reverse complement strand
GTTCCCTCGGCGATCTCGGTGGCGGGAAGCTGCTCCGACGCGCCGACCAACCAACTGGCCGCCGACGTGGCTTGCCCGCCGCCCTTGCCCGAAACGGCGTCGAAAACCTGCTCGTCCGTCATGG
>DPWD01000130.1:0-2965 GCA_003526465.1 Hyphomonadaceae bacterium | reverse complement strand
CCTCATGTACAGGAAGAGACCCATCCCCACGACGACGCATCCGCCGGAGAACGCCCAGAAGGAACCGCGGAGCTTCATCCAGTCGATGTTGGGCTTGTCCATCAACTTGACCATCCGCAGGTCGCTGAGCAGGTTATTGGAAATCAGCGTGTTGAAGACCAGGCGCGTCACGACCAGCGCGGTGAACATGCTGGTCGCCAAACCGATCCCGAGCACGATGGCGAACCCCTTGACCTCTTCGCTGCTCACGTATCCGAGAATGACGCACGTGATCAGCGTCGTAATGTTGGAATCGAGAATCGTGGTGAACACACGATCGTAGGCGGCGTTGAGCGCCTTCTTGAACGGCAGCCCCTTCGCCCGCTCCTCGCGGAACCGCTCAACGATGAGCACGTTCGCATCCACCGCGATACCGACGGTCAACACCATGCCCGCGATACCCGGCAACGTGAACGTCGCCTCCATCAGCGCCATCACCGCCAACGTGATGGCGACCACCGAGATCACCGAGATCAGCGCCACGCCGCCATGCTGGCGCTTTGCGCGCAGGTACCTGCCGGCAAGCATGCGCTCGAACAGGCCGAACGGCTGGCTTCTTCCGTTGCTCATCAATAGGCCCGCGCGATCAGAATCTCTTCTACGGCTGGCGCGCCGCTGAAGATGCACTTGCCGAAGGTCGATGGCTGGGCTTTGGGCGCGTTGCGGATGGTCAGCTTCAAGGCCTTCAAGCGTGTCCCCACTTCTTCCAGCGCAGCACCGGTTGGGCGTGACCACTGCACGCGCGCCCAACCTCTGAACTCACCGCCTTCGTCGTTCGTCCCATAGTACTTTTCTATGTCGGCGAACGTCGCGAAATCGCCACGGATGTTGGAGTCGAGCCGGGCCTTAGCTTCGTCGTAGAGCTGCTTCTGTGTCGCTTCGAGCAACCCCGTAGACTGAACAATGAAATCTGCACGCGAGAGCGTGTGCGACTTGATCTTCTCGCCCTCGCGAAGCGCGTTGCGCTTGATGAACGTGACTTGGCCGCTGGCGGCGTCGCGCGGGCCGATTTCGCAGATGATCGGCGCGCCGCGGCGCACCCAATCCCAGCGCTTGTCGGCGGGGCGGGCGTCCTTGGTGTCCACGAATGCGCGCACCGGCGCGCCGAACGCGCTCGCCGCACCCAACGCGGCGCAAAGGCCGGTGCAATATTCCAGAATCTGCGCATCCTCCGGCTTGCCCCGCAGCATCGGCACGATCACGATTTGGCGTGGCGCGACAGCGGGTGGCGTGCGCAAGCCGTCGTCGTCGCCGTGGGTCATGATCACCCCGCCAATGAGGCGCGTGGATACGCCCCAGGACGTCGTGTGCGCGAGACTCATGCCGCCGTCCTTGTTCTGATAGCGAATATTCTGCGCCTCGGCGAAATGCGTGCCCAGATAGTGCGACGTTCCCGCCTGCAGCGCCTTGCCGTCCTGCATCATCGCTTCGATCGAATACGTGCGCTCGGCGCCCGGGAAACGCTCGTTCTCCGGCTTTTCGCCGGCTATCACCGGCATGGCCAGAAAATCTTCCGCCACACTGCGATAGATTTCGAGCGCCAGCATGGTTTCGTCCATGGCGTCCTTCTCGTCGGCATGGGCGGTGTGGCCCTCCTGCCAGAGAAACTCCGCGGTGCGCAGGAACATGCGCGTGCGCATCTCCCAGCGCATGATGTTGGCCCATTGGTTGAGCTTCAACGGCAGGTCGCGATACGATTTGATCCAGCGCGCGAACGCATCGCCGATGATCGTCTCGGAAGTAGGACGGATGACAAGCGGCTCGGCGAGTTCAGCTTCCGGGTCGGGCTTGAGCGCGCCGTCAATGGACTTCAGCCGGTGATGGGTGACCACCGCCATCTCCTTGGCGAAGCCTTCGACGTGCTCGGCCTCCTTGGCGAAGAAGCTCAACGGGATAAGCAGCGGGAAATAGTAATTCTCGTGCCCGCTTTCCTTGATGCGGCGATCAAGCTCGCCCTGGATGCGCTCCCACAGACCCATGCCCCAGGGCTTGATGATCATGCACCCGCGCGTCGGGGAAAGCTCGGCCAGGTCGGCCTCGCGGACCACGGCCTGGTACCATTCGGGAAAATCCTCGGCGCGCGTGACTCTAAGCGCATGCATGGGCGTTCGGTTCCTGGCGAAATTGAAGGGTGGATAGACTGCCCCGCGCCGCTGGGCAACGCGCCAGGCTCAGCCGCGCATGTGGAAAATATCGGCCGAGACCGCCCAGAGGACGCCCAGCCACAAAACCGCCGCGATGCCGGTCGCCAAAGCGGCTTTGAGCTTAAGCATGGGCACGCGCGGCGCCCCGCGCTCAATGCCTGGAGCCCCGGCCTCGCCCGCTTCATGCAGGCTCTGGGCGCCAATAGGCAGCACGGTGAAGAAGGCCAGCCACCACAGAATGAAGTAGATGGCGAACCCCATGACCGGGTTCATGCGTGCGCTCCCTTCGGTGTTTCCATCAGTTCGATCAGCACGCCGTTGGAATTCTTGGGGTGCACGAAAATGATCAGCGTCCCATGCGCGCCGATGCGCGGCTCGTTCAGCACCGTGGCGCCCTTGCGCACCATGTCGTCGCGCGCGGCGTAGATGTCGGTCACCTCGAAGCAGACATGGTGCTGGCCGCCAGCGGGATTGCGCTCCAGGAATTTCAGTATCGGCGAATTCTCGCCCAGAGGTTCGATCAATTCGATCTGGCTGTTGGCGACATTGACGAACGCAAAGCGCACGCCTTGCGCCGGCAGCTCGCGCGTTTCAGTGATGGCGCTTTCTGGCACGCCGTAAAGATCGCGATAGGTGGCCTTCGCCGCCTCGATGGAGGGGACTGCGACGCCCACATGGTTCAGCCTGCCGATCATCTCTCTCATCCCTGCAGCGATCATCGCGGCGCCAGAGGAACCCTCTCCCTCCTTTGGGAGGGAGAGGGCAGGGTGAGGGTGGAGCGC
>DPWD01000123.1:3227-3394 GCA_003526465.1 Hyphomonadaceae bacterium | reverse complement strand
AACCGCGCCTACGTCTACGCCACCGCCAAGCACGGCGATCAGACCCGCCATAACGGCGATCCTTACTTTGCCCACCCGATCGAAGTTGCCGGCATCCTGACCGAGTACAAGCTTGACGCAGCCACGATCGCCGCGGGGCTCTTGCACGACACCATCGAAGACACCGA
>DPWD01000123.1:0-3093 GCA_003526465.1 Hyphomonadaceae bacterium | reverse complement strand
CGGCTGCACAACATGCGCACGCTGAAGCACGTCCCCACGCCAGAGAAGCGCCGGCGCATCGCGCTGGAGACGCTGGAGATATATGGCCCGCTGGCGCGCCGTATAGGCATGGAGCGGATGGCGCGCGAGCTGGAGCAATTGGCGTTTCACGAAGCGTTCCCGGAAGCGGAGGCCGCGATCAATGCGCGCTTGGAGCAATTGCGGGCCGAGAAAGGCGCCAACGTCGCTATCATCGTGCAGACCATCCTGGAAGTGTTCGAGTTCGCCGGCATGGATGCGCGCGTGTTCGGACGCGAGAAGCTGCCGTATTCGATCTGGCGCAAATTGCAGCGCAAGAATTTGGAATTCGCCGACCTCGCCGATGTCTACGCCTTCCGCGTTATCGTCAAGAATCCCGACGAATGCTACCGCGCGCTCGGGTTGATCCACCAGACGTGGCGCTGCGTTCCCGATCAGGTCGAGGACCATATCTCCAACCCCAAGCCGAACGGGTATCGCTCGATCCACACCGCCGTGATCGGCCCCGGCAATGTGCGCGTGGAGATCCAGATCCGCACCGAGGAAATGGACCAAATCGCCGAGTTCGGCGTCGCCGCGCATTGGCGCTACAAGAACGAATCCTACGGCTTCGACGAGGAAAGGGCCGCCTCCGTCGGGCTCGATGCGCGCGAGGTGACGCGCTCGCTCTTGGAGCTTGCCGAATATGGCGGCGACGCTAGCGATTTTCTCGAGAACGCAAAACTCGAGATGTACCAGGATCACGTGTTCGCGTTCACGCCAAAGGGCGCGCTGATCCCGCTGCCGCAAGGCGCGACCTCGCTCGATTTTGCCTACGCCGTGCATTCCAGCATCGGCGACCGCTGTGTCGGCGCCAAGATCAACGGTGTAGAGCGGCCATTACGCACCAATTTGCGCAACGGCGACGTGGTCGAGATCATCACCGGCGACAAGATCGCCCCGCTCCCGGGCTACGAGGCGCTGACCAAGACCGGGCGCGCCAAGTCTGCGCAGCGGCGTCTGCAGCGCCAGGCCCAGCGCGAGGATTTCGCCCGCATCGGCCGCGAATTGGTCGCGCATGCACTACACCGCTACGGCCACGAACTGGCCGAGACAGTGTTGAAGACTGCGGCCGAGCGCCTGGGCAAACACTCGGAGGAGGAATTGTTCGTCGCCGTGGGCGATGGCGCGCTCAAGGCCAACGCGGTGGTGCTGGCGGCGTTTCCCGGGCTTGAGGAGCGCGTGCGCAAGGACGAGAGCCGCCGGCCGATGGAGCGCGAGAAGGCCAAGCTCTATGTGAAAGGCAGCCATTTGACGCCGGGGATCGGGCTCCACTTCGCGGAATGCTGCACGCCGATCCCGGGCGACCGCATCATTGGCGTGCACACGCCGGGGCATGGCGTGGTTGTGCACACCATCGATTGCGAGCAGTTGGCCGGCTTGGAGGGCGAGGGCGAGTGGGTCGATTTGGCGTGGACGCCCACAGCGCTCAACCGGACGCTTGCGGTGAGCCGCATCGGCGTCAGCGTCGAGAACAAACGCGGGGTGCTAGCCGAACTCTGCGGCGTCATTGCCGAGAACGAGGGTGACATCATCAATTTGCGCATGGCCAAGCGCACGGTGGATTTCTTCGACATGATCTTCGATGTCGAAGTCGCCGACGCACTCCACCTAACCAACATCATCGCAGCGCTGCGCACCAGCAAAGCGGTGCGCGAAGTGGAGCGGGTGAAGGGGTAGGGGGCAGCAGGCGTCAGCTGTAACCGAACGGATCGGTTTGCACGAGGTTGGCGGCGGTGACGTTGGTGAGGGTGATCTGGTCGCCGTTGGAGAAGGCGAACAGCGTGTCGGCGCCGATTTGGGTGATGGTCCAGGTGACGCCTGAGCCATTATAAGCGGAGAGGTTGATGCTGTCTTCGACGCCGCCGGCGACGAAGCCGCTCACCGTGTCGCTCCCCGAGCCTGGCGCGAATACGAACGCGTCGTCGCCGGCGCCGCCGTCGAGGGCGTCGTTGCCGGCCCCGCCGGCGAGCGAATCGGCGCCGCCGAGGCCGTTGAGCGTGTTGGCGCCGCTATTGCCTGTGATCGTGTTGGCGAGATTGTTGCCGGTTGCGTTGATGGCCGACGCGCCGGTGAGCGTCAGATTATCGAGATTGGTTCCGAGCGTGTGGCTGACGCTGGCTTGTACAAGATCGACCCCCCACGCCGCGCTCGCCTCGAAGCCGACATCGCCGGCGTTATCGACGATGTAGAGATCGTCGCCCTCCCCGCCGAACAGCGAATCCGCGCCGGCGCCGCCATCGAGCGTGTCGTTGCCCAATTGCCCGGACAGAGTGTTGGCGCCGGCATTGCCGGTGAGGGAGTTGTTCAAAACGTTGCCGTTGCCGTTGATGTTGGCGGCGCCGGTCAGCGTCAGATGTTCGATATTGGGGCTGAGGAAATAGGTGACGGACGCGAAAATCGTGTCGGTCCCCCAGGCGGCATTGGCTTCGGCGACGACATCGCCGACATTGTCGACAATGTAGGCATCATCGCCCTCGCGGCCGTAGAGCTGATCGAGGCCGGCGCCGCCGTCGAGCGTGTCGTTGCCGGCAAAACCGAACAGGGTGTTGGCGGATTCGTTGCCGGTGAGCGTGTTGGCCAAGAGATTGCCGCGCCCGATGAGCGCGCCGGCGCCGGCTTGGAGTACGAGATTGTCGATGTTCTGGCCGAGCTGATAATCGACATTGGTTTGCACCGTGTCGATGCCCCATGCGCTCTGCGCCTCGAAGGTGAAATCGGCGCTGTTGTCGACGATATAGAGATCGTCGCCCAACCCGCCGAACATCTGGTCGGCGCCCGCGGCGCCGTTCAAGGTGTCGTTGCCGGCCATGCCGAACAGCGTGTTGGCGTTGGCGTTGCCGACGATCACGTTCGCCAGCAGATTGCCATTGCCAACGAGCGCCGCGCCGACCAGCGTCAGATTGTCGATATTCTGCCCCAGCGCATAGCTTACCGAAGCCTGTACAAGATCAGTCCCCCAAGCAACATTGCCCTCGAACGCGAAATCAGCGGCGTTGTCGACAATGTAAAGATCGTCGCCCTCGCCGCCGAACA
>DPWD01000336.1 GCA_003526465.1 Hyphomonadaceae bacterium | reverse complement strand
TCTGTCTCCGACGCGAGTGCGCGGAGCTGCGATTGCAACAGGCCGAGCCGGCGATTGAGTTCCTGCTCCTGCGCCACCGTAAGGGAGGAGGAGCGTATGGTGCTGGGCACCGGCCCTTGCGCGGTTGCTGGCTGCGTCACGCAAAGAGCCGCCGCTGCAAGCCCGAGGAACAACCACTGCCGCATCGCTCCGCCTCCGCGCTTTTTTAGGTTAGTGCGGCTGCCCCAGGGGCGCTAGGCCGGAACGGCTGTCGTAGTGCGCCCTTTTGAAATTCTTTCGCACCGAAACCCCGCCAGAGGCAAGTGATCATGCATGATGGGTGCATGGTCGCCACCGTCACAAACGCGCAAAGCTACCCCAATGGGTCCCTTGGCGGAGGAGGCGGCGGCAGCAGTGGCATCTGTTCGCCAAACGCCAGTTCAAGCCCACATGCGGGACACAAATGCACGCGATAGCGCTGAGCGAGTTTTGGCGTCGTCTGCAATATCGACTTGCGGCCCCCATCATAGCAATTGGGGCAAGCAATGTGCGCCAGCTCGCCGGCTTGCACAGATTCCTGCTTCAAAGCGTAAACGATCACGCCCGGACTGAGCCGCTTCGCCTCATAGCGCTTTTTCTCAGCTTCCCAGTCTTTGAACTTTACCAGGTCGCCTTCAAGCTCACGTATTCGCTGCAACAACTCCATCTGCGTCTCTTGGGCGCTTATTGCGCCGGATTGGGCGGTCAGGATCACAGCTTGCAGTTCGATGATTTTGCCCTGGACCTCTGCGGTGACCTTCATTCCGACCAAGGTCTTTACAATCTCACCCGCTGCCTTGAGGCTTCCTGCCGCCGCTTGAATGGCGCTTAGCTCTGCGATCATGTGGCTTCCTTTCGGGGGTCTAGATCTACGCTCTTCTTGTAAGAGCCGCGCGGGCTGCGCTTGGGCGCGCGTTGATCGATCCTAGCAACGATATCGCTGAAACCCCAAGCCCGCTCGGTAAGGCCCGACTGCATCGCCGGCGTGACGCGCAGTCGGCCTCAGCACCCGTCTGAAGGTCAATGACAACCACATTGGTGTGCTGGCTCTTGGTCATTTCGGTTGCGGCCCGAAGAGCCTCCGGCATCTCCACCGCATTCGTTGTGACTGTGCTGCCAGCCGGCGCGCTGCGAAGGCACCGTCCGCTGTGCACCAATTTGCTACCAAACGGGGCGCGTAGTGTCCGATTGTCGCGCCAGCAATAAAGTGCGCGCGGGATTTTTTGCTCCGAGGGTCCGGCGTGACATTCGGCGCCTGAACGGCGCGCCCGCTCTCGGCGCATCAGCTTCGAGGCGCAGTCGACAGGACTTGAGCGCATCTCGTGTTTTCAGGTCACGTGGCCTTGTCGCGGTTGCGCCAAGCTTGTTTGACTTCCAGCAAGGGGGTGTCATTGCAGATAACAACGCGCTACAGCCTACGGTGCCGCCAGGAGATGCATGTTCGTGTCATTGCGTCGATTCCAGTTCCGCAATGAGGTCGCGGGCCTTGCCAATTAGGCTAGCGTCGCCGATTTGCTCGTATCCAAAAAGCGCGGCGCGCGCCGCCGCCAGAGCCTCCGTGCGTGCGGTCCGGATGCCATTCGATAGCCGCGCTCGGTGCGCAAGAGAGAGATTGTACTGCGTTCGGGCCCACCCCCTCGGGTCAGCCTCCGGGGTTCGTACCGTCAAGGCGGCTTCAAATGCCGCCACCGCCGGTACAAGCGATGCAACGTCGCCACGTTCGCCAAGAACTCTAAGCGCGCTTCCCAAGCCACCTTGCAGCACCGCCCATCCGTGCGGATCCATTTCTCGGGTCAAGACGGTGAGCGCCCTGTCATAGGCTGTAACGGCTCGCGACAAGGCTGTGGTGTCTCCATGCTCACCGAGGCGAACAAGGAGTTGGCCTAGACCACCTTGGGCGTACGCCCAGTACCGAGGGGCGAGCTTGCGGGTAAGGACCGTCAGCGCTGCTTCGTAGGCAGCCAAGGCACGCTCCGCCGCGTCATCGTCGCCGCGCTCGCTCATTGTTGTAAGGGTGTTGCCGAGGTTGACATGCGAGACTGCCCAACGCTGTGGATCGGCCTCGCGCGTAAACACAACAAGGGTAGCTTCATAGGCAGCAACCGCTCGTTGGAGCGCGCCATCATCGCCACGTTCTCCCAGTGCCTGGAGCGCAGTACCTAGGTCATTTTGTGTCATAGCCCAATCATCGGGCCGCCGTTCGCGCGGGACTAGTGGCAACGCAATGTGCTCGTACGTCTCGACGGCAGCGCGAAGGTCTGCGGCATCGCCGAGTCGTTCGCCAAGCACAATCAGCGAATTGGCTTGCCTGAGCCGATACAACCACCGCTCGCGCGCACCTTCCGGCGCGAGTTCGGCCGCTTCCACGTACCGACGCGCGGCGTCGCGGAAATCAGCAGCCGCGTAAGCCAAGCGCGCAGATTCAGCCATGTCGGCGGCGTCGGCGAGATCTTCGGCGTCGCGTTGGGTTTGGCGCGTGGCGCGGTTGGCGGCGATGAGCTGGTCGTAAAGAGCGCGGGCGTCGGCGAGCCTGCCCTCTTCAGCGGCGGCGAG
>DPWD01000102.1 GCA_003526465.1 Hyphomonadaceae bacterium | reverse complement strand
CCCGGCGTGCCGGCGGCTGCCAGCGCATACCCGTCCATGGCCGAAACCGCGAACGGGGGCGCGTCGCGCGCTGCCAGGATCGGGATAGCCAGCGTGCGGCCCAACGCTTCTTCAAGCGCGACGACTTCCGAGCCGAGGCGGCCGCATGCCCCCAGCATGATCGCGCGCGCCTGGTCGACACTAAGCATCAGCGCTTGTAATCGCCGGAGGCGCCCCCGCTCTTTTCCGTTAGGCGGATGCATTCGATGCTCATGCCGCGATCGGCGGACTTGAGCATGTCGTAAAGGGTCAGGCAGGCGACGCTAACAGCGGTGAGCGCCTCCATCTCGACGCCGGTTTGCCCGTTCGTGCGCGCCACCGCGCTCACCCTGAAGCCGGGCAGGCTCGCGTCTGGTTCGACCACGACCTGCACGCTGGTCAGCGCAATGGGGTGGCACAGCGGGATCAGCTCGGAGGTCTTCTTCGCCGCCATGATGCCGGCGATTTCAGCGGCGGCGCGCACGTCCCCCTTCTTGGCCGACGCCGCGGCGGCCAATGTTTCCGGCGCGGTGCGCACAAGCCCCTCTGCGCGGGCCTGCCTCTCGGTCGCCAGTTTATCTCCAACATCGACCATGCGAACGCGACCGTCCGCATCGACATGGGTAAGTGGCTGCTCGGCCATCATCGCTCCATCAACCTGGGCATCATCTCGACCATGTTGCAGGGCAGGTGGCGATAGTCGAGCTGCCAGCGGATGAGTTTGTCCCAGCCATCGGCGCAGGCGCTGGTCGAGCCTGGAAGGCAGAAGATGAACGTACTCCCGGCGGTGCCCGCGCAGGCCCGGGATTGCATCGTTGAAAGGCCCACGCTTTGATAACTCACCATGTGCCAGATTGTTTGAAATCCATCGATCTCTTTGTCGAACAGCGGGCGCACGGCCTCGGGCGTCACGTCGCGTCCGCTGATGCCAGTGCCGCCGGTGGTGATGACGGCTTCAATGCCGGGATCTTCGATCCAGAGAGTAAGTTGGCTTCGGATCGCCGCGACATCGTCCTTCACCAGAGCCCGCGCCGCGAGCGTGTGGCCATCGGCTTTGATGCGCGCGCAGAGCAAGGCGCCGGAGGTGTCGGTGTCATACGTACGGGTGTCTGAAACCGCCAGCACGGCGATGCGCACTGGACGAAAATTCCGGTCGCCGGATAGTTTCCCTCCGCCTGGTGGCGTGTGTTGTTCGCTCACGTGTCGCTCCTTGCCGCGCGCCGGCGGCGATCTTCTTCGCTCGGCTCGATCCATACCGAACCGGATGCGCGCCGCTCCCGCTTCCAGAACGGCGCATCGGTCTTGAGATAATCCATCATCGCCTCGACTGCCGCAAACGCCTGCATTCTATGGGCGCTGGCCGCGGCGACAAGCACGATCGGCTCTCCTGGCGCCAGCACGCCGGCACGATGCACTACAAGGAGGCGCTCCAGCGCATATTTCCCGGAGACCGCGCGCGCAATCCGGTTGATTTCGCGGGCTGTGAATTGCGGGTATTCCTCCAGGTGGAGCGCGATCACGGCTTCATCGCCCGCCTCGGCGCGGCAATAACCGACAAAGCTGGCCACGGCCCCGACGCCCGGGTGACGCGGCAGCGCCGCGAGTTCGGCTGTCGGGTCAAGGGCGGCGCCGGTGATGCGCACCTCGATCATGATTGCAACGCCAATGCCGCCGCGGCGATCGCCAAAACCGCGCCGAGCGCGCGCAGGATCGCACTCTTGTCAAAGCGCGCGAGCGAAAGCGCGGTCCCCGCCAGCGCCCCCGCCATGGCGGCAAGCGCGAACCAGGCCGCGAAGTGAGGAACAAGGGCAAGCGAACTGAAGCGTCCAGCAAGGCCGGCAGCGGAATTGACCACGATGAACAATGCCGCGATTCCAGTCGCGCGCTGAGGGTCGGCCCAGCCGCAGAAAACCAGCAGCGGCGAGAGAAACACGACCCCGCCAATGCCGGTGAGGCCAGCGAGCGCTCCCAGCGCGGCGCCGCTCGCTAACGCTACGAACTTCGAAGGCGCGCGCGCCGGCTTGATTGCGTCGATCTGCGGCCACAGCAGATAGCGCAACGCCGCGGCTGCGAGCGCAAGTGCGAGCAAGACGCGGAACACCGCGTCCGGCGCGGGGATGCGGGCGGCGAAAAACGCGGCGGGAACGGCTGTCGCCGCAAACGGCCAGAACACGTCCCAGGAGAAGCGGCCAGCCACGATGAAGCGAATGGCGCCGAGGCCGGCCACCAGAATGTTGAGCGCAAGCGCGATGGGCCGGATTTCGTCGGGCGCCATCCCAAACAACGCCATCAGCGCGATATAGGCCGAGGCGCCGCCGTGACCGACAGAAGCATAAAGCGCCGCGGCAGCGGCGATCGCGAGCGCAAGCAAGAGGAGGGTGTCGCCAGCCATCAGCCACCGCTGAACGGAGGCAAAAAGGCGACCTCGCGCGCCTCTTGAACGGAGTGCGCATCGTCGACGATTTCTAGGTCGACCGCCGCGCGCACTGAGGAAGAACTCAGGGCCCCGCCCAGTTCTGGGCTCCGCGCGGAAAGCCAGGCGCGCAGATCGCCGACCGTCCCAATGCCGGTTGGCAGATCGATTTCCTCGATCTCCGCGCCGGCTGCATCGCGGAGGCGGCCCATGAAGAGTATTTTCGTCATGCTCAGCCGCCTGTCACCGACATGTGGCGCGCCAGCGCGGGCGCCGCGGCCGGCTCGCCGATGCTGAAATTGTGCGCCTCAGGTTTCTGGCGCATGGCGCGCGCGATCAGCGCGTCGAGTTCAGCCTCGGAGGCGCCGTTGCGCAGGGCTTCGCGAAAATCGATGTGATCGTCCTGCCCTAGACACATATAGAGGCGCCCGGTGCAGGTCAGCCGCACGCGATTGCACTCGGCGCAGAAATTGTGCGAGAGCGGCGTGATGAAGCCAAGCCGGCCGCCGGTCTCGCGCACGCGGACATAACGGGCGGGGCCGCCGCTGCGATAGGGGATCGGGTCAAGCGTCCAGACTTGCTCAAACGCGCGCTTCACCTCGGCGAGCGAGAGAAACTGATCGGTGCGGTCCTCGTCCACAGCCCCGAGCGGCATGGTCTCGATCAGGGTGATGTCCATGCCCCGCTCGTGCGCCCACGCTACCAGCGAAGGCAATTCGCGCGCATTGTCGTCCTTCAGGGCGACTGTGTTGATCTTGATGGCGATGCCGGCGCGCCGCGCCGCCTCGATCCCCTCCAGAACGTCGCTGAGTCTCTGCTTGCGGGCGATGCGTGCGAAGGTCTCGGGATCGAGCGTGTCGAGCGACACGTTGATGCGCTTAACGCCGATGGCGGCGAGGCCGGCTGCGTGATGCGCAAGGCGCGTAGCGTTAGTGGTCAAAGTAAGTTCGTCGAGCGCCCCGGTGCGCAGGTGGTGGGAGAGAGCGCCCGCAAGGTGCATGAAATCGCGCCGCAGCAGCGGCTCGCCTCCGGTGAGGCGGAGCTTGCGCACGCCGCTTCTGATGAACGCCGCGCATAGCCGGTCGATTTCCTCGAAGCTGAGAATCTCCGCCTTCGGCAGGAAGCGCATGCGCTCGCTCATGCAATAGACGCAGCGCAGATCGCAGCGGTCGGTTACCGACAGCCGTAGATAGGTGATGCAGCGGCCAAATGGGTCGATAAGCGCGGACATGAGCGGACACTAGCATGCTGCGACGGCGCGCGATAACCTGTATTGCGGCGGATCAAGCGTTCGCGCGGTCCGGAGCAGCCGCCCGCGGGACGCTCGGCGCGGCG
Organism: Hyphomonadaceae bacterium; assembly: GCA_003526465.1. Lineage (GTDB taxonomy): Bacteria > Pseudomonadota > Alphaproteobacteria > Caulobacterales > Aquidulcibacteraceae > Vitreimonas. The sequence continues at coordinate 3,838 of DPWD01000102.1, read as the reverse complement.
TGCTTGGGAAACGACAGCCGCGCTGTGACGCCCGCCCCGGGCGGGGAGGTCAACTCGATCGCCCCCCCGTGCAATTCCATGATGCTCTTGGTGATGGCCAGCCCCAAGCCGAGGCCCGCGCCTGAGGAATCGCCGCGCTGGAACCTGTCGAACACGCGCGCCAGCAGATCGGGTGCGATCCCCGAACCGGTATCGGCAACTTGTACGATTGTTTCGGTTGCATCGGCCTCGACGCTGATCGCCACCCGCCCGCCCGGCCGGACATGGGCGAGCGCGTTGCTGACTAGGTTTGAAACCGCGCGCTGAAACAAGGCGCGGTCAGCCCAAATGACGCCCTTCGCCGGGCCAACGCCGAGACTAATGCCGTCCTTCTCCGCCGCCGCCGCGAAGAATTCGACAATAAGGGCCAATTCTTTTTGTGCATTGAGCGGCGCCGGCCGCAGCGACACTTGGGTATTCTCGGCGCGGGCAAGAAACAGAAGCGATTCCACGATTGTGGTGAGACGCTGCGTCTCCACCAGGATTGATTCGATTCCGTCTTTGTATTGATCGCCCGTACGCTCGTGGCGCAACAGCACTTCGGCGTCGAGGCGCATTTTCGAGATCGGGCCGCGTAGCTCGTGCGACACATCGTTGGCGTAGTGCTGGAGGCGGTCTCGTGCGGCGGCGACATCGCTGAGCATTTGAGCGCGCTGAGCTACATTGGCGCGCATCGTGCGCCCAATGTAGGAGCCGTAAAAGGCCACGAGGCAGACGATCAGAATAACGGCGCCGCCGATGACGATTTCCAGCGTCCGCAACTCGCGAGCCCTTGCCAATTGCCGCTCCAGGTGCTCGGCCCGCCCGGCTTCGACCGTGGCGAGCGCGTCGTCCAATCGGCCGAGCAATTGGTGGAAAGTGCGGTCGAGCACGGCCATGTTGCGGCCAGCGTCGCGTTCCTCGCCGCGTGCGAACTGCTGAAACGTGAACTCGGTTTGCTCCGCCATCTGGTCGACAGCGTCCTGGATCAGCGCGATCTGGCGCAACAGCTCGTCGTCCCGTTTGGAAATCCGGTTGCGCTCGATCCGCTCCACCACGCGCGGGCGTTCGGCGTTGAAGCGAACAAGGGCCGCTTCGAACACCGCCCGCTCCTGGCGCGGCTGACGCGAGAAGAACACTTCGTTGCCTGGCGCGTTGGCTTCCTTGGCGAGGCGCGAAAGCTGGATCACGTCCGCCTGGCGCGCCGACCAAATGGCGCTGGTTTGCACGCCGGATTCAAATGCGGTCGTAGCCATGTGGTTGAGGAACAGCGCGATGCAGATGGTGAGGAGATCGAAGCCTGCAAGCACGAAGTAGATGAGGTCGAGCCGCTGCGACAATCCAAGCCGCTGCAGCAAGTTTTGGCGCGGGGCCTCAACGGAAGACATAGCCGCGACCCCGTACGGTATGGATAAATTTGCGCTCGAACGGCTCGTCGATTTTTCCCCGCAGGCGCCACACGCTGACATCGACGACGTTGCTGTCGCCATCGAAGCTCATTTCCCACACGCGCTCGGCGATGTAGGTGCGCGAGAGCACCTCTTCCTTGTGGCGCATGAACAATTCCAGCAATTGCAGTTCCTTCGGCGTCAGCTCGATGTCGACGCCGTCGCGCTGCACTTTGTTGCGCGCAAGGTCTACGCTCAGCCCCTCATAGCTCAGCTGGTGAGAAACGGGACCGTCCTTGCGCCGCAATACCGCGCGCACGCGGGCGGTGAGCTCTGAGAAAGCGAAGGGCTTGACCACATAATCGTCGGCGCCCAGGGACAGGCCCTTGACCCGGTCCTCCAAGGCATCGCGCGCGGTCAGCATGATCACCGGGATGTGGCTGTCGCCGCCGCGCAGGTCCCGCAGGACCGTCCAGCCGTCGGCGCCCGGGAGGCCCACGTCCAGGATGACCAGATCGCATCCCCCGGCCAGAGCGTGGTCGAGGCCGCTGTGGCCGTCGTGGGCCACGTCAACGAGAAATCCCTCTTCGCGCAACCCCTGTTGCAGCGAGTGCGCGGCCTTTCTGTCGTCTTCGATGATAAGCAGTTTCATGACGCAAATCCGACCCGCGGAGGAGTTTAGCGCCGCCGGCTTGCGAAAGACATAATTTTCCGTTCAGCGCCTGCCCGCAAGCGTGGTTACCAGCGTCCTCCAATGGTTCAGACCATTGTAGAAGCTCGCGGTGGGATTCCGTTCGTTGAGACCATGGGAAAACTCGTCTTCTTCGCGCATGAACGCTTCGCCGACGCCATAGGTCGGAATGCCCGCGCCGCGGAAAAACACCCCGTCGGTCGCGCCCGCGGACATTGAGGGCGTGATCGGGATGCCGGGATAATTCGCGCTCACCGCCGCGGCGACCGCGTCCATCACATCTTGCCGCAGCGGGGAGGCGTCGCTCGCATTGGCGGGCTGGCGCGCTGTTATCGCAACCCTGTCGCCGGCGACACGCTGCAGCTCCGCCTGCACGCTCGCCGGCGAAACGCCGGGGAATATCCGGCAATTGACGTTTACCGTTGCGCTCTGTGGCAAAGCGTTCTCGGCATGGCCGCCGGTGAGCATCGTGGGCACGCAAGTCGTGCGCAATTGGCCGACATAAGCCGGGTTGCGCGAAAGCGCCGCCGCCGAGCTTCTGTCGCCGGGGCGGGCGGCAAAGCGCAGCATTGCCGCTCCCTCCGCCCCGCCGACTTGCGCGCCGGTGGCGCGGAAGCTGGCGATGGTGGTGTCGTTCCACATCACCGGAAACTGGTGGCGGCGCAGGCGCGCGATCGCGTCCATCAAATCGAAAATGGCGTTGTCGGCGCGCGGTAAGGACGAGTGTCCGCCCGGATTGCGCGCGGTAATGGTGAAGTCGGCGTAAGTCTTTTCCGCTGTTTGCAGGAAATAGGCTGTGGGCGTGTTGTCGTGCGACAAGAGCCCGCCGCCGGCGTCGGAATTGAGGGCAAACTCCGCTTCGCCCAGGAGCGCGCGGTGATTGGCCAACAGGTCGGCGGTGGTGGCGCCGGCGGTCTCTTCGTCGCCCGAAAACCAGACGATGAGGTCGCGTGTTGGGGTAAAGGCCTCGGCGCGTAGCTGCAGAAAGGTCGCCGCGATCAGGGCGAGGCCGGACTTATTGTCGATCGAACCGCGGCCGAAGAAGAAGCCATTTTCCTCGATCAGAGTGAACGGGTCGCGCTCCCAATCCGCGCGCCGCGCCGGCACCACATCCATGTGCGCCAGGAACAGAATGGGCGCCCCGCCCGAGCCGTCGCCGCGATAGCGGNNAACGTCCTCCTCGGCAAAGCCCGTTGCGCGAAAACGTTCAGCGAGATAGGCCGCCATCGCCGGCGTTTGTCTTCCCTCGATCGAGGTGTCGAAGCCAACCACGCGCCGGTAGATGTCGAGCGCTTGGGCGCGCTCGNNGGTGTCTGCGCCTGTGCTGGCGCGGCGAAGCAAAGCAAGAGCGCGCCAAGTGCGCCGGCGAATACGTGCTTAACCATGAAATCCCCTGGTCGTTTCGCTCATGCTGGGCGCCCATTAGCGCTTTGGCAAGGCTTGCGGCGCAGGCAAGGCCAATGAGCGCCACCTTGATCCTAGGCATCGATCCCGGCCTGAACCGTTGCGGCTGGGGATTGGTCGCGAGCGAGGGTTCGCGGCTTTCCCATATCGCCCATGGCGTGATTACGCCACGGCGGGATCAGCAGCTGGCCTCGCGGCTGCTTGCTTTGTTCGAGGAGCTTGGCGCGGTGCTCGACGCCCATAACCCTAGGGAAGTGGCGGTAGAGGAGACCTACGTCAATTCCAACGCCCGCGCCGCCTTGGCGCTGGGGCAGGCGCGCGGCGTGGCGCTGGCGGC
>DPWD01000373.1 GCA_003526465.1 Hyphomonadaceae bacterium | reverse complement strand
CAAAACCAAGCGCCGCCGGCAGCGCGATCGCCGCGCCAAAGCCTGACGCGGTCGCTACCGCTTGGTGAATAGGCCGCCCACACAGCGTCATCACCGTCACCCCGAAAGCGCCCCCGCCAATCCCCATCGTCGCCGAGAGCAGCCCGATCCCGCTGGCAATTGCCGCGCGGGCCGCGCCGCGCGGCAATTCGGAGAACATACGCCAGTTCGGGTCCGCGAGCCCCATTTGCAGCGCTACCAGCAACAGCCCGCCGCCGAACACCAACAGAAGCGCCTCGGTATTGGCGAAACCGGCGGCAATGGCGCCGGCGATTGCGCCACCCGCGATCCACGGCGCCCAGTTTCGCAACACTTCCATGTCCACCGCGCCGGCCTTGCGATGCGCCGCAAGCGATCGCCACGAGGTCGCGACAATGGTCGATAGCGAAGTGCCGACCGCGACATGCATGCGCACCTGTTCGTCCACGCCGAGCACGCTGAACACCGCGTAGAGCGCCGGCACGATGACCACGCCCCCGCCAATGCCGAACAAACCGCCGACAAAGCCGGCGAACAGCCCGGCAGCCGCGAGCGCTACAATGAAGGGCAGGAGTTCCATAGGCCTGAAAAACCCGCCCCGGCTTAACCACGCGGACCATCGATCAAAACGAGACACCGGGGAAGAACCGCCCCAGGACCGCGTGCTTGTTCACCACAACGATCAGGGCGTCAAACACGGGCGTGGCGGGAGCGCCGCCACCCGATCGGTTAATGTTCGTTTGGCATGTTGCATGCAACGCCGCCCCCATGGGCGCGACACATTCCCCGCCTGAGATGGAAGCCGAGTTCCAGGAAGTCGGCAACGAGCGCCGAGCTGAGCGGCGCGGACAAGAGCGCCGCGCGCGCGCGCATCGCTTTAATGCCTTGTTCGCGGCGACGCTCATCAACCAAGTGGCGCCGGAACCCCGCGCTGCGAGGCGCTCTTACCCGCTGCCCGCGGCGGCGCGGCGGATCGGCGTAGTTATTAATCTCACGACCTAAAGCAACGGACTTTAAATTTAGGCGCGCTTGCGGGTAAGTTCCTCGAACTCCGCCAGCCAGGCGTCCATGGCGTCCAAGCGCGCTTCGATGCTTTCGATCCGTGCTGACGCCGTATTTGGGTTGGCTGGCTCGCGCGCGGCGATGCCGCATTTCAGCGAAACTTCCACCAGATCGGCGTTGAGCACTTCCGCGAAAGCGGCCAGTTCGAACGCACTCGGCGCGCGCGCGTTGGCGAACAACGCTCGCAAATCGGAGTGGTGCAGCCCCGCGGCATGGGCAAGCGCCGCGCGGTCAAGGCCCTGCGCGGCCAGTCTGGAGTCAAACCATGCGACGTCGAACAATAGCGACATTCACGGCCCTCGGCCCGCCCAGCCCTGGCCAAACCAATGTCCATTGCGGCGCCGAAACTGCAGGCCGGCGCGCATGGACGAACGCACCCTCACCCGATTCGCGCGCTGGTGCGACTTCGCCATAGCGCTTTGCCTGGGGATATGGTGTTTTTAGGGGGTGCCCTGCTCCCCCGTTTACGGGGGAGCTGTCAGCGAAGCTGACTGAGGGGGCCGGGGCGCGCACTTGCCCCCTCCGCTTCGCTGCGCTCAGCACCTTCCCCGCCGCGGGATCGCTTGCGATCCCGCGATGTTCGTATGCCGGCTGCGGGGCAGCCGGTGGGGGGAGGAACTTAATGTTGCCCCGCGAATTCCACGTCGCGGCGGGCCGAGATGATGGTGACCACCACGCCAGCGAGCACGTCGAGCAGCGCCATCACCATGATCAGGAAGAAGGTGCTGGTCGCGAACGCGGGGTGCAGCAGGAATTCAACCAGGCAGATGATGAACACCAGCATCGACAGGGCGTGGTTGAAAATCGCCGCCGTGCCAGTCGAGGTCGATTTCAGCAATTCGACAAACAACAAAATCATCGACAGCACGACCAGCACATCGCCGAACGTGACGATCCACTCCACGCCCGAAGCCATCGGCACGCGCAGCCAGGGGTGTTCTTGGTTGATCAGATGCGTGCGGACCGCCGACGCATCGTTATTATTGGCCGCGGTCGCCCCGAAGGCCCAGATATTGTAAGTCAGCACCGGAACCAGGATCAGCGGAAAGACGTTGAATATCGCCCCCATGGGACTCCCCTCGTTTACAATGCCTCGCCGGCCGCCCCGCGCGGCCTGGCGGATCGCCAGTGTCTCTTGAACGCCGAGTCTGTCCTTGCTCATAGCTCGTCGGCTCCCCCTGGCAATCTCGACCGGCCCCTGAGCCACATCACCCCGAACAGGTCGGTCATGTTGGCGGCCAGGCGGCCGAGATTGGTGTACTTGGAGCGCCCAGCGCCCCGAGGACGATGATTAACCTCTAGAAACTCAACTGCATAGCCTTCCCTGAGGATCAGTGCAGGCATGAACCTGTGCATGTGATCGAAATACGGGAGCCGCAAAAAAGCCTCGCGTTTGAACACCTTGACGCCAGATCCGCTGTCGTCGGCACCGTCCTTCAGGGCGGCCTTGCGCACTGCGTTTGCGAGCCTGGAGGCGACGCGCTTGCTCCACTTGTCCTGCCGCTTGCCACGCTTGCCGGCCACCATAGCCAGATTCGCCGGCGCATCGTGGCGCTGCAGCCGCGCCAATAGCCTTGGCAAATCCGCCGGATCGTTCTGGCCGTC
>DPWD01000221.1 GCA_003526465.1 Hyphomonadaceae bacterium | reverse complement strand
CGCTTGCCCCACAGGCGCTCGGCCGCTTTGCGTACGGCGCGCATGACGGCGCCCTCGACGGCTTCGTCGTCTTGTCGTTGCTCCAGCGCCAGCCGGCCAAAGGCCGCCTCCGCCGCCCGCGCCATCTCCTCGATGGCGTCCTCGAGCTCGTCCTCGTCGGCCATGGAAAGTCCGCGCAGCATGACGTTTGGGCCGGCGAGGATCGTGCTTTTCTTGTCGCCCACCACGAACGAGACGTTGACCGCGCCCTCCGCGCCCAAACGCAGCCGATCGCGCATAGCCTCGTCCTCGGCATCGATCATCACCCCGCCATCCACGAACAGCCGCCCGGATGGGACTTCGTCAATCACCGCCGCGGGACCCGGCGCGAGGCGGATGAGATCGCCATTGTTGGGAGCAATGGTTTCGCTGACCTGCAATTCCTTGGCGAGGCGGGCGTGCTCGAGAATATGGCGGCGCTCGCCATGTACCGGCACCGCGATGCGCGGGCGCGCCCATTGATACATCTGCCGCAATTCGTCGCGCGCGGGATGGCCGGAAACGTGGACGGGCGCATCGTCGGCCGTGATCAACTCCACGCCGCGAGAGAGGAACGCATTGTAGAGGCCGTGGATGGCCGTCTCGTTGCCCGGGATAACGCGCGACGAAAAGATCACCGTGTCGCCGGCGTGCAATGCGACATTGCGGAACTCTCCCCGCGCGATCCGCGTGAGCGCGGCGCGCGGCTCGCCCTGGCTGCCGGTGCAGAGATAAAGCACTTTGTCGGGCGCGAGGTTTGCCGCCTCCTCTTCCGCTACGATCGCTGGTGCGTCGGCAAGCAGCCCGACGCTTTTTGCAGCCCCCACGATGCGGTGCATGGAGCGCCCGACCAGACATGGCTTTCGCCCGCATCGCCGCGCCGCAAACAGAGCGGATTCCACCCGCGCCACGTTGGACGCAAACGCGGTCACCGCCACGCGCCCGGTGCAGGCAGCGATCACGTTCGCCAATTTCTCGCGCACGTCGGCTTCCGAACCGGAGGTTCCCTCAACAAAGACGTTGGTGGAATCGCAGACCATCGCCAGCACGCCTTCCTCGGCCATGGCCCGGAGCTTGCCCTCGTCGGTGACTTCCCCGATCATCGGATCGGGATCGATCTTCCAGTCGCCGGTGTGCCACACCAATCCCAGCGGCGTGCGGATCGCCAGCCCGTTGGGCTCTGGTATCGAATGTGTGAGCGTAACAAACTCGATCTCGAACGGCCCAAGCGTCAGCGCACCTTTCATCGGGATTTCGGTGAGCGGGACCTTGTCGATAAGCCCGCGTTCTTTCAGCTTCTCGCGCACCAGCGCCGCTGTGAACGGGGTCGCGTACACTGGCGCCTTGAGGCGCGGCCACAGCCAGCCCAGCGCACCGATATGGTCCTCATGCGCGTGGGTTAAGACGATGCCCAGAATGTCGGCGCTGGCGTCGGCCAAATAGGCGGGGTCGGGCAGGATGACATCCACGCCCGGGGTTGCATCCTCGCGCCCGAAAGTGACGCCGATGTCGACAATGATCCACTTGCGCGCATCCGGCGGGCCGTATGCGTAGGCGTTCAAATTCATCCCGATCTCGCCCGATCCCCCCAACGGCAGGAACACGAGTTCGTCGTCCGGTTTGGGCTTCTTCAAAGTACGCCGCCGTTCCTTTTGAATATCTCCAGCAGCCCGCGCGAAGTGAGGTCCTGGTCGAAATGATCGATGCTAGGAAAGGCGCCCTCGAACAGCGCCGCCACGCCGCCTGTCGCGATCGTCTTCATCGGCTTGCCGTATTCCGCGCGCACACGCCGGCAGAGCCCCTCGATCATGTCGATAGAGCCCCAATAGATGCCAGACTGCATGGCGCTCACCGTGTCTTTGCCGATGACCGCGCCTGGGTCGCGAATTTCCACACGCGGCAGCCGCGCCGCCGCGTCGTGCAACGCCTGCAATGACAAATTAATGCCGGGAAGGATGATGCCGCCCTCGAAGGCGCCGTCGTCGCCGACGATATCGAAGGTGGTCGCGGTGCCGCTGTCGATGACGATCGCTGGCCCGCCATATTCGATGAAAGCGCCCACCGCGTTCACGAGCCGGTCCGCCCCCGCTTCGCTCGGCTTGTCGATGCGCACCTCGATGCCGAGCCTCACGCCCGCTTCGCCGATCACCATTGGCTCGGCGCCGACATAACGGCGCGAGAGATTGCGTAGATTGAACAGCGCCTGCGGCACCACCGTGGATATGATGCAAGCCGTTACATCGGCGAATTCTAGGCCGCCCAGCGCCATCAATTGCGACAGCCAGGGCGCGTATTCGTCAGCGGTGCGCCGCGCGTCGGTGGACGAGCGCCATTGCGCGCGCCAAGCCGAGCCATCGTGGATGGCGAACTTGGTGTTGGTGTTGCCGACATCTATCGCAAGGAGCATGGGTTCAAACCGCGCTGGAGAAGAAGACGTCGCCGGCAGCGACCACGCGCCGGCCGCTTGGCGTGTCGAGTTCGAGTTCGCCGCGAGCGGTGAGCCCGGCCAATGCGCCTTCGAGCTGCGTCTCGCCCTGCAGCACGCGGGCGGGCTGGCCGATGCC
>DPWD01000181.1 GCA_003526465.1 Hyphomonadaceae bacterium | reverse complement strand
TTCTCGTCGGGCGCGGGGCCGTCATACGAGAGCGTCGGCGCGGTGAAACGGAAGCGGGCCCCTGGCGCGATGGTCAGGGTGGCGGCCGGCGGATTTTCTTGCGCCTCGGGCGTGACCGCGGCGGCGTAATATCCTTCCGAGCGCAGCCAGACTGAAACGCGCGCCGCCGCCTCTTCGGCGAGGCGCTCGGCTTCGAACAACGAAGTTGGCGCCGGACGGTCTGGCAGCAATTCTGCGATAGCGTCGCCGACCTCTTCGTCGGGGATTTCGATAAGCACAGGCGATTTCGCAAGCGCGGGCGCGGCCGCGACAAGGCTGCTCGCCGCAAAAATTGCGGGGGGGAGGGCGGACACAAGGCGCATCGCGAGTCAGCACGAAACTCACGCCGCGCGGTTAAGGTTTCATCAACCAAGCGTGGCGGGATTTAACCCCAAGGCCCGCTCTTGCGTTGCGGCGCGTCGCCCCAGGGACCAGACGCCATCGTTGATTGCCCGAAACGGCCCGCGAGCTCCCGCAATTGGGCGATGCGATTTCTTGTATTGGGGTGGGTCGAAAACAGATTGTCCGCGCCCTGCCCCGATAGGGGGTTAATGATGAACAGATGCGCGGTAGCGGGATTGCGCTCGGCGTCAACGTTCACACGCTGGCGGGCATAGGTCTCGATCTTTCCCAGCGCGCTCGCCAGCGCTTCGGGCTCGCCGCCGATTTCGGCGCCGATACGATCAGCCTCCTATTCGCGCGCGCGGCTGATCGCCATCTGCACCAGCGACGCCGCCAAAGGCGCCAGCAACATGATCAGCAGGCCAGCTATTGGGTTGGAATTGCCGTTCTGGTCGCGCGGGCTGAGGAAGAAGGCGAAATTCGCCAGCATTGCGATGGCGCCGGCGATGGTTGCGGTCACCGTCATGGTCAGCGTGTCGCGGTTTTTCACATGCGCCAGTTCGTGGGCCATGACGCCGCGTATTTCCTCGCGCGAGAGCAGGCCGAGCAGGCCGCTGGTGGCTGCGACCGCGGCGTGGGCTGGATCGCGCCCGGTGGCGAACGCATTGGGCTGGGGGTTGTCGATGATGTAAATCTTGGGCGCAGGTAGGCCGGCGCGCCCGGCCAGCGCCAGCGTGTCGGCGACATAGGCGCGCACCCGCGGGTCGGGGTGGTTGGCGTCGGCGGGCTGGGCGCGAAAATGGCTGAGCACCATCTTGTCGGCGTTCCAATAGGCGAACAGATTCATCGCCGTCGCCATGGCCAGCGCGATCAGCATGCCGGTCTGGCCGCCGATCAGATAGCCGACGCCGCCAAACAGGGCGGTCAGGCCGGCCAGAAGCACATAAGTCTTAAGCTGGTTCATCGATGTTCCTCGCGTGGTCACCGGAATATTGAGGGCGCGCGGCGGTGGTTCAATAGCGGGCGATTTCCAGCGCCCGCTAACCAATCCCAAACCGCTTGCGGACAAGGATTTGCCCCTATTGTTGAAAAGGTCTAGACGCGCGGCCCGGGCCGCCGGTGTCCTGGATTTGGCGGCCCGAGGGGGAAGTCCATCATGGCGCAAGCCCCGGCTGAAGCGCCGCAATCATCACCTTCCACGAACGGCGCCCACTCCCCGGCTCAGCACGGCGGGTTTTGGGCGCTGCTGATCGGTTGCATCGGCGTCGTCTATGGCGACATCGGCACCAGTCCGCTTTACGCGTTCAAGGAAAGCATTGCGCACGTGATGCAGGACGGCGGCGTGCTCGACCGCCACGAAGTCTTGGGCGTCGTCTCGCTCATTTTCTGGGCGCTGATGATCGTGGTGACGCTGAAATACGTCATCTTCGTTCTGCAGATGGACAACAAGGGCGAAGGCGGCACGCTGTCCTTGATGGCGCTGGCGCAGCGCGCGCTCGGCAAACGCACGCCGCTGCTATTTCTGATCGGCATCGCCGGCGCCTCGATGTTTTACGGCGACGCGCTGATCACGCCCGCCATCTCTGTGCTCTCGGCGGTGGAAGGTCTGAAGGCGGTGCCCGCGATTGCGGACCGCGTCAGCGACACCGCGATCGTAGCGATCGGGATCGGCATCTTGGTGGGCCTGTTTGCGGTGCAATCGCGCGGCACCGGCGCGGTCGGCCGCTTTTTCGGGCCGATCACCGCGATTTGGTTTGTCGTCATGGGTGCGCTGGGTGTGCTGCAATTGCTGCGCGACCCCAGCGTGCTGCAAGCGCTGTGGCCGATGGAGGCGATCAGGTTCGCCATCGACCATGGCTTCCTGACGTTTGTGGTGCTGGGCTCCGTGTTCCTGGCGGTCACCGGGGCGGAAGCGCTTTACGCCGACATGGGCCATTTCGGACGCCGGCCGATACGCTTGGCCTGGGTGGGTCTGATCCTGCCGGCTTTGGTGCTCAATTATCTTGGTCAGGCCGGGTTCGCCATCCAGCATCTCGACACCATCAATGCTGAGTATTCCCTGGCGCGCGAGGCGGCGCTGCTCGCCGGGCTCGACCATGTCTCGTTCGAGTACAGCCCGTTCTTCGAAATGGCGCCTGACATCGTGCGCCTGCCGCTGGTTATTCTAGCGACCGCCGCCACTGTCATCGCCAGCCAGGCGGTGATCTCGGGCGCGTTCTCGCTGACACAGCAAGCGATCCAGCTCGGGCTGTTGCCGCGCATGGAAATTCGTCGCACTTCGGAGACGCAAGCCGGGCAGATCTACATGCCGCAGATCAATTGGCTCTTGATGGCGGGCGTGATCATCTTGACGCTGGCGTTCAATTCCTCGACGCGCCTCGCCGCCGCCTACGGCATCTCCATCACCGGCGAAATGCTGATGAGCACAGGCATGATGTTCATCGTCATCTGGAAATTGTGGAAGCAGCCGGTTTGGTTATCCGCCCTGATCGTCGCCCCGTTCGTGCTGATCGAGCTGATTTTCCTTTCTTCGAACCTGCAGCGTGTGTGGCAGGGCGGGTTTGTGCCGTTGGCGCTGGCGGCGGGCTTGATCGTCATCTTCTGGACCTGGGTGCGCGGCACCCGCATTCTCGCCGACGTCGTGCGCCGCGATGAGCCGGTGGCGAAATTGTTCGAGACCTTATCGGTCCATCCCCCGCACCGCGTGCGCGGCACCGCGATCTTCCTGACCAGCGATCCCGACATCGCGCCCGCCGCGCTCATGCACAATCTAAAGCACAACCAGGTGCTGCACGATCAGATCATCCTGCTCACCGTGAGAACGCTCAATATGCCGCGCGCGCCGGAGAAGGAGCGGGTGAAGATCGAGGACTTCCTGCCCGATGTGAAGCGCGTGACGCTCACGTTCGGCTTCATGGAAACGCCGAATGTGGTCAAGGCGCTCACCGAAGCGCGCAAGCATGGGCTCAAGTTCGACATCATGAAGACCAGCTTCTTCCTCTCGCGCCGCACCGTGGTGCCGAGCGAACAATCGGGCATGCCGATGTGGCAGGATCATTTGTTCATCTTCCTGGCGCGCAACGCGACGAACGCGACGGACTTCTTCCATATTCCGTCGGGAAGGGCGGTGGAGCTGGGGAACCAAGTGATGGTGTGATCGGCAAGTCGCCCGCTACCCCAATATCCCCGGCAGATCGAGCCCGTTCTCGCGCGCGCACGCAAGCGCATCAGGATACCCCGCATCGGCATGGCGCATCACGCCGGTGGCGGGATCGTTCCAGAGCACGCGCGCTAAGCGCCGGTCCGCCGCTTCGCTCCCGTCGCAGCAGATCACCATGCCTGCGTGCTGCGAATAACCCATGCCGACGCCGCCGCCGTGATGGATGCTCACCCAGGTCGCGCCGCTCGCGGTGTTGAGCAGCGCGTTCAAGAGCGGCCAGTCCGACACTGCATCCGAACCGTCGCGCATCGCTTCGGTTTCGCGGTTCGGCGAAGCGACCGAGCCGCTGTCGAGATGGTCGCGTCCAATCACGATCGGTGCGCTCAAATCGCCGCTGCGCACCATCGCGTTGAACGCCAGGCCCAAACGATGGCGCTGCCCAAGCCCGACCCAGCAGATGCGCGCGGGCAGCCCCTGAAAACGGATGCGCTCGCGCGCCATGTCTAGCCAGCGGTGCAGGTGCGCATCGTCGGGGATCAGCTCCTTGACCTTGGCGTCAGTCTTGTAAATGTCCTCGGGATCGCCCGAAAGCGCGCACCAGCGGAACGGCCCGATGCCGCGGCAGAAGAGGGGGCGAATATAGGCGGGAACGAAGCCGGGGAACGCGAACGCATCTTCCAAGCCCTCGTCGCGCGCGACCTGGCGGATGTTGTTGCCGTAATCGAAGGTAGGCACGCCCGCCCGCTGGAAATCCACCATCGCTGCGACGTGACGCTTCATGCTGGCGCGCGCTTCGGCCTCGACGCGTTTGGGGTCGCGTTCTTGCAGCTCGCGCCATTGCGACAGGCCCCAGCCGATCGGCAGATAGCCGT
>DPWD01000218.1 GCA_003526465.1 Hyphomonadaceae bacterium | reverse complement strand
GACTGGATGAAGATCGAGCGCGAGCGCGGCATTTCGGTGTCGGCTTCGGTGATGACGTTCGAGCACCAGAATCTGGTGTTCAATCTGCTCGACACGCCAGGCCACGAGGATTTCTCCGAGGACACCTACCGCACGCTCACGGCCGCCGATTCCGCCGTCATGGTGCTCGACGCCGCTAAGGGCATCGAGCCGCAGACGCTGAAGCTGTTCGAGGTCTGCCGCCTGCGCGACATTCCGATCACCACCTTCATCAACAAGATGGACCGCGAAGCGCAGGATCCGTTCGCGCTGCTCGACGAGATTCACTCCAAGCTCGCCATGGACACCGCGCCCATGTACTGGCCGGCCGCGTCGGGGCAGCGCTTCGCCGGCATGCTCGATTTGACGACGGACGAGTTCGTGCCGTTCCGGCGTCTCGAAGCCGGCGAGCAGGGGTTCGCCAGCGAAGAGCGCCAAAAGCGCGGCGGCAACGATTTTCTGCACGGCGTCAGCGACGACGTGCGCGCGGAACTGGAGGAAACCGCCGAGCTCGCGCGCGCCGGGCTGCCGCAATTTGATGTGAACAGCTTTCGCGAGGGCCATTTGACGCCGGTCTATTTCGGCTCGGCGCTGCGCCGTTTCGGCGTGTTGGAGCTGTTGGCGGGGCTTGCCGCGCACGCGCCGGCGCCGCGCGCGCAAAAGGCGCAGCTGAAAGGCGCGCCCGCCGAGATCGAAACCGGCGGCGAAGAAGTGACCGGCTTCATCTTCAAAATCCAGGCCAACATGGATCCCAAGCACCGCGACCGCGTTGGTTTCTTCCGCATCTGCTCGGGTCGGTTCGAGCGCGGCATGACGCTGAAAAGCGCCGCCGGCAAGAGTTTCAACGTGCACAATCCGCTGATGTTCCTGGCGCAGGAGCGCGAGATCGCCGACGAGGCGTTCCCGGGCGACGTCATCGGCATCCCGAGCCATGGCGGTTTACGCGTCGGGGACTCGCTTTCCGAAAGCGGCGATGTCGCCTTCTCCGGCATTCCGAATTTCGCTCCGGAAATTCTGAAACGCGTGCGCGTGCGCGATCCGCTGAAGCAAAAACATTTGCGCAAGGCGCTAGAAGCGTTGGGCGAAGAGGGCGTGACGCAAGTGTTTAAGCCGGTGAGCGGCGGGGACCTCGTGGTCGGCGCGGTCGGCGCGCTGCAATTCGACGTGCTCGACGAGCGCATGAAAGCCGAATACGGCCTCGAAGTGATTTTCGAACCCTCGCCCTACCAGGCCGCGCGCTGGGTGAGCGCGCAGACGCGTGCCGACCTCGAGACGTTCACCGAGAAGTCGAAAATGCAAATGGCCGAGGATGTCGATAACGCCCCGGTATATTTGGGTAAAAGCGCCTGGGAGATCGGCTACGTGCAGGACAAGAACCCGAAAGTGCGGTTTTCGGCGGCGAAGGAACGCGCGGTTTAAACCCCGCGCTCCGCCGCCGAGGTTTTGCGCACTTTGAAGAAGCGGATCGCGCGTTGGGCGGCTTCCACCGGGACCGAATTGTACATGCGCCCGAATTCCTCCGCGCGCGACATGGCGTCATCGCCGCCGCAACACATGACCGCGATGGTGACGAACAGCGGCCGCTCGATATTGGCGGCGCGGCAGATCATGGCCAGCGCGTCGATGTCCTGGCGCTGCAGAATGTCGGCGGCGGTGTCCTGGT
The DNA here is from genome assembly GCA_003526465.1 of Hyphomonadaceae bacterium. GTDB lineage: Bacteria > Pseudomonadota > Alphaproteobacteria > Caulobacterales > Aquidulcibacteraceae > Vitreimonas. The sequence goes on along the minus strand of DPWD01000218.1, from coordinate 2,377 downwards.
CGACCTGGGTCATTTCCGCGAGCCCGTAAAGGAAATGGGTCTGCTTCGCCTCGCGGTAGAGCGAGACCAGCAGGCGCGCGTTTAGATCGCCGGTCTTCTTCTTTGCCTGAACGAAGATGCGCGCGGCGCGGGCCTCGGCGCTGCTTTCGCCGACGGATTTTCGCACCTTGTTGCGCGCCTTGGCGAGTGCGGCCTCCAAAGTCGCCGGATCGACGGCGGCATTGCGCTCCATGATGGTCTGACGCAATTGCTTCTCGACCGTGAAATACATCTCGTTCAGCAGATCGAGCGGCAGATCGCGGCGCGTCACCACCGCCTCATGCAAAGCCGTGTTGCGCTGCGCGCGGTCGACGGCGACCTCCATGACCGGGCGAGAGAGGCGCGCGCCTTCGTTGCGGACCAGCGCATCGAGCGCATGATCGTCGCCGCGGTTGACGATCGCCTCGGAAAGGTTCTCGCTCACGCTCGGCCGCTGCGCGACCGCGCGGATGTGCTCCTGGCTCTGGTGGTTAACGACTTGTAAGAGTGTCTGTTCATCGAGGGACGGCGAGTGCCGCAGGATCGGGGCCGCGATTTCGAAGGAGCGGATAGCGAGGTCGCGGATAAGGCCGGCCGGCGCGTTGGGCGTCGAGGCAAAGGTGTTGGAGAGATCGGAGAGGACGCTTTCCTGCATCTCCGCGGCGACCATGCGCAGGACATCGTCGAGCAGCGCGGATTCGCGCGTGCTTCGACCGTCCGTGGTCTGGAAGAAAATATCGGTGCACTCGCGCAACAAGATGCGCCGCTGCTCGCTGTCGTTGGATTTCGCCAAATCGATCAGCTTGGCGAAGCGAGAGTTTGGACTGGCGCCGACCATGATCTTGAAGTCTCATGCCCGCGGTTAATCAAATCCTACTACTCTGCATTGAATTGCTCGCGCCGCAGCTCGATTTCGAGCCATTCGCTTTCGGCGGCGCTCAGGCGGGAGCGCGCGGCGGCAAGGCTGGCGGCGTTGAGCTCAAAGGCAGCAGGGTCGCGTTCGAAAGCGCTTGCATCGGAAAGCGCTCGTTCTAGGCCTGCAATCTCGGCCGGGATTTGGGCCAGCAACGTTTCCAACTCCTGAGCGCGGCGCTCGTCGCGGTAGCTGAGCTTGGTCGATTTCCGCGCTGGCCTTGGGGCTTCGGCGCCCTCCCGCTGCGCGGCTGGCTGACGGGAAAAGCCTCCGTGCTCGCGCTCGAAGTCAGACCACCCGCCCGGCGATTCCGCCCAGCGGCCCTTGCCGACCGGGCCGACGATTTGGGTCGCCACCCCGTCCAGGAACGCGCGGTCATGGCTCACCACCAGCACCGTGCCCTCGTATTCTTCCAGCAGCGTCTCCAGCGCCTCGAGCGTATCCATGTCCAAATCGTTGGTAGGCTCGTCCAGCACCAGCACATTGGCCGGCTGCGCAATCGCCACCGCGAGCGCCAAGCGATTGCGTTCGCCCCCGGAGAGGGCGGAGGTGGGCTGCCTGAGCTGGGCCGGGCTGAACAGGAATTCCTGGGCGTAGGAGGCGACGTGGCGGGGCCGCCCGCGCACCATAACCTGGTCGCCGCCAGCGGGTGCGAGCGTGTCCCAGAGGGTGGCCTCGGGATCGAGCGCTCTGCGCGCCTGATCGACATAGGCAATGGCGAGGGACTCGCCGTGCTTGACCTCGCCTGCGTCGGGCGCGCGCTGCTTCAGCAGCACTTCGAGGAAGGTGGTTTTCCCCGCGCCGTTAGGTCCGACAATCCCCAAGCGGTCGCCGCGCATTATTCGTAGATTGAGCCCGGCGATGAGTTCGTTTTCGCCGTATCGTTTGCTCACGCCTTTGGCGTCGATAACGATCCGCGATGTCTCGCCCGCACCCTCCGTGGTGAAGCGGGCGCGTGCGCCGGTTTGCAGCCGCGTGCGCCGTTCGGCGCGGAGCGCATCCAGTTTTCGCCGGCGGCCTTCGTTGCGCGCGCGACGGGCGGTGACGCCGCGGCGCAGCCAATGCTCCTCGGCCTTGAGTTGGGTTTCCAGGCGCGCATTGTCGCGCGCTTCGGCAATCGCTGTGCTTTCCGCCCACGCCTCGAACGCGCTGAAGCCTTGTTCGTGACGCAGAATTTGCCGGCGGCGCAGCCAGAGCATGCCCGTCGAGGTCCGCTGCAGGAAGCGGCGGTCGTGACTGACGATGAGGCAAGCGCCGCGGAAATTGTTCAGAGATTGCTCCAACGCCTCGATAGCGGCGATGTCGAGATGGTTGGTGGGTTCGTCCAGCAGCAATATATCCGGGTCGTGCGCGAAAGCGCGCGCCAGCGTTGCGCGGCGCGCTTCCCCGCCCGACAAACCATCGGGCGCGCGGTCGGGGTCGAGCCCGAACAGCGCGAGCGAGGCT
>DPWD01000086.1 GCA_003526465.1 Hyphomonadaceae bacterium | reverse complement strand
CGCGCGCCTCGCCGGGCGCGAGCCGAACTTGCGGGCCGAACAATCCCTCCGGCCCACGCATGCGCGCGATCAATTCGCCGTCAGCATCGCGATCGACAATGTCCATCACGCCCGACGCCGGCAGCGCGTGCGTGTCGGCATAACGCTTGCGCCCGGTGCGCCCGAGCGCGCCTTCCTCCTCCAGCGCGCGCAGGATGTGGCGGAGTTCCTTCTTCTGGTCGGGACCAATGCCCAACTCGCGCGCAATGTCGCTTTTCTGCGCGGAGCCGCCGGCTTTTTCGATGGCCGCAAGCACAAGCTCACGGGTGAGGGGCGCGGGGGCGGGGGGTGTTGTACGTTTGGGCATTAACTTACCTCCCGCGCCCTCGGGGATGGGGGCAGAGGGAGGAGGCGTGCAGGAGGTATCGCTAGCGGCGCCGCTTGCGCCCTAGGGCCGCCGGCGTCTCGCCGACGGTCCAAGATCCACATTTGCCGTGAGAGATCACTCATGGGCGCCGGACTTATGATACGGACGAAAGAAATCATGGTCGATTGTCAACGCCTTAGTTTCCCGCACTCCGAGGCCCTCCTCGATTAGGAGTTCGAGCAGTCGATCAATATCGACAAGTTCGATGGCTGTGGCATTCTCACGGGCGGCTTCGTCACGCGCTCCCTTGGTGAAGGTTCCCGTTGTGAGGAATATCCCGCGCTCAGCGCGGCCTTGGATGGCGCCGCGAAAGTCGCGTAGCTCCTTTGTCTGAACTGCGCCGGCGTAACGCTTGCATTGAAACATCACTTTCGTTCGCACAAAACGATTGATGAGAAGGTAGCCCTCGCCATCGATGCCGTGATCTCCCGATTGGCCGGTAACCTTCACGTTCTCAAAGCCGATGTGCCGTAGTAAGCGGGCACAAAGCTCTTCGAAACCCTTATCAGAGATGCTTCGGAGAATGCTGACAAGTTCCTCTTGCACCGCGTCCTGGTTCAAAAACGCGGTATCATCCGGGGCGCTCGCATTATCAGCGCCCTCAGACGCTGCGGCGTCCTCCGTGCGTGCGTCGCTTGATATGGGGCTCGCCCGCTGGAAGCTGTCATGTATGGCGCGAAACAGCTCGTACGCCTGGTCGTGTGTTAAGGTTTGCTCGCGGCCTCTTTCCGTCAGTACCCATACACCGCGTCGTTCGGTGGCGATGAATCCTGCTTTGGCGAGGTAGAAGCGGGCCCAAGCCACCCTGTTTTCGAACTTCGATTGCCCGCCCTTGTTGAGCGCCTCGATCTCCTCCTTTGGGATGTCGTTGTGCTCTATGATCCAAGCGTAGATTTCATTGGGCTTGGCTGAAGAGCCTAAATCGCGAAGCCCGTCGATGACGGGTTGGAAATACTGTATGAACTTCGGGCCCTTGAGCTTGCTCATAGCGTTGGCCATCGCCTCCTCATCCGGCCCTTCGGGTCCCCTCTCCTCCGTAGGAGGAGAAGGGACGTTATCCCGCCGCACTCTTCTTTGTCGCCGCCTTCTTGGCTGGGGCCTTCTTCGCAGCAGCCTTCTTGGGCGTGGCTTCCTTCTTGGCGGCTGGTGCAGCTTTCTTCACCGCCCCCTTCTTCCCCTTCTTCTTCCCCCCGCCAGCCTCCAGCCGCGCCGCCAGTACCGCCAGAGCTTCGTCCAGCGTCACGTCTTCCGGCTTCTTATCGCGCGGCACGTTGGCGTTGATCTCGCCGTCATTGATGTACGGCCCGTAGCGTCCCGAGAGCACGCGCACGGGCTTGCCGGTCACCGGGCTTTCGCCGAGTTCTTTCAGCGCCGCCGGCGCCGTGCGCCCGAGGCGGCCCTTGCCGCCGCCGGCTTTCTTTTCGTCGATCACCGCCACCGCGCGGTTCATCTGGATTTCGAGCACGTCTTCGATGCTCGGCAAGTTCGCATACATCTTGCCCATTTGCAGATAGGGCCCGTAGCGGCCGAGACCGGCGAGGATCATCTCGTTCTCGCTCGGATGCACGCCAACCTGACGCGGCAGCGAGAGCAGCGCCAGCGCGCGCTCTAATGTGATGCTCTCCGGCGGCCAATTCTTGGGCAGGCTCGCGCGCTTGGGTTTGTCCTCGCCATTGGGCATTTCGACGTAGACCCCGAAGCGCCCGCTCTTGAGCGTCACTGGCCCGGTGGGGCCTTCGCCGAGAGGCACGCCGTCGCTCGGAATTGCGTTCTCAGCTTCGTCGCCATTGCCCGCAAGCTGGCGCGTGAACTTGCACGGCGGTTCGGCGTTATAGTTTGAGCAGGCGACGAACGCGCCGTATTTGCCGAGCCGCAGCGAAAGCCGGCCCGTCCCGCACGACGAACAGGTGCGCGGATCGCCGCCATCCTCGCGCGCCGGGAAAATGTGATCGCCCATCACCTCGTTGAGCTTTTCGATCACGTCGCCGATGCGCAGCTCGGCAATGCCGCCGATGGCGCCGTTAAAGTCGCTCCAGAACTCGCGCATCAGCGCCTTCCAATCGAGATTGCCGGCGGAGACTTCGTCGAGCTTTTCTTCCAGATCGGCGGTGAAATCGTACTCGACGTATTTGGCGAAGAAATTTTCCATGAAGGCGGTGAGGATGCGGCCGCGGTCGTCGGCGATGAAGCGGTTCTTGTCCATACGCACATAATTGCGCTCGCGTAGTTTTTCGAGGATGGCCGCATAAGTGGAGGGCCGGCCAATGCCGAGTTCTTCGAGCTTCTTTACGAGACTCGCTTCGGAGAAGCGCGGCGGCGGTTCGGTGAAGTGCTGATCGGCCTTTACGTCCTCGACCTTCACCGCCTCGCCTTGCTTCATCTGCGGCAGACGGCGGTTTTCATCGTCTTCCTCGTCGTCGCGGCCTTCCTGATAGAGCTTCAAAAATCCGTCGAACAGGATCACTTGGCCATTGGCGCGCAGCTCAACCTTGCCGGTCGGCTCGGTGAGATCGACGGTCGTTCGCTCGATCGAGGCCGCTTCCATTTGCGACGCCACCGCGCGCTTCCAAACCAGTTCGTACAGGCGCGCCTGGTCGCCTTCGACATGCAGATCTTTCGCGGCGCGCGTGGGGTCGGTGGGGCGGATGGCCTCGTGGGCTTCCTGCGCGTTCTTGATCTTGGAGGCATAGCGGCGCGGTTCGGCTGGCGTGTATTGCCTGCCGAATTGCGCATCGATGGTGCGGCGCAGCTCGCGGATCGCGCCTTCGTCCATGGAGACGCCGTCGGTGCGCATATAGGTGATGTGACCGGCCTCGTAGAGTCGCTGCGCCGTCTGCATGGTGCGCGAGGCGTTGAAGCCGAGTTTGCGGGCGGCTTCCTGCTGTAGCGTCGAAGTCGTGAACGGAGGCGGAGGGTTGCGCTTGGTGGGCTTGGCTTCCACCGCCGACACTTTGAACCCGCCACGCTTAATCGCGTCGCGCGCGGCGAACGCCATGGCCTGGTTGGGGATGTCGAGGCGCTTGAGTTTCTTGCCCTCGAACGCGGAAATGCGCGCGGTGAAGCCTTCCCCGCGCGGCGTCGTCATCTGCGCATCGACGGACCAATATTCCTGCGGTTTGAAGCGCTCGATCTCGACTTCGCGGTCAACGATGATCCGCAGCGCCACCGATTGCACCCGTCCCGCCGAGCGCGCCCCCGGCAGCTTGCGCCACAGCACCGGCGAAAGCGTGAAGCCGACCAGGTAGTCGAGCGCGCGGCGCGCCATGTAGGCGTCGACCAGTTCCATGTCGATCTCGCGTGGCGCGGCCATCGCCGCCTGCACGCTCGATTTGGTGATGGCGTTGAAGGTGACGCGCTGGACGTTCTTGCCCTTGAGCGCTTTGCGGTTCTTCAGCGTCTCCAGCACATGCCAGGAGATGGCTTCGCCCTCGCGGTCGGGGTCGGTGGCGAGGATNNTTCGGGCGGCTCTTGTCGATGAGCTGGTATTTCATCTCGAAGTCGCGCTCGGGGTTGACCGCGCCTTCCTTCTCGATCAGGTCGCGGACGTGGCCATACGAGGCGAGCACCTCGAACTCGGACCCGAGGTACTTCTTGATCGTTTTCGCCTTGGCCGGCGATTCAACGATGACGAGATTTGCGCTCATGATCTGTTCCGTCTCACGTCACCCCCAGAGACGCCAAAGCCGCGGGCCCGGCCGCGGCTCTCTGGCCGAACCGGGCGGTGAGTGTTCAGTGCATCGCGTCCCGACGCTCGTCGAACACCAGGTCCTCCATGCGCTGGTAGGCGTTTTCCTGGCCGGGCTGGCTGAACAGCACCATCAGGACCACCCACTTCAGCTGCTCGATGTCGATGTCGTCCGCCTCGAGCGCGAGCAACCGGTCGATCACGACCTCGCGCTGCGCCGCGGACAGGATGCCGAGGTTCTCGAGATGCAGCAGATACCCGCGCACGTCGGTGTCGAGCCGGACCTGCTCGGAACCGCTGAACACACGCACCGCGCGCGCCGTGCCCTCGGTCAGCGCGCGATCCGGGTCCGTGGCCAGGCTCTCGAGCCAGACCAGCGCGCGCTCGATGTCGGCCTCCGGATAACCGGCCTGCTCGAGCTCCTGCTTGAGCGCATCGCGGTTCGGCGTGGAATCATCCTCGGCATCCAGGAAGTTCTCGAACAGGTGTATCAGGATGTCGAGCACGCTGTCCTTCATCTGGCCCGCCTCGGTGAAGTCCGGCTGTAACGCCCGCCGGCCAGCGACTCGACCCGACCCTCGAGCTCGAGCAGTTGCAGCTTCGAGATGACGGACTGGGCCGCGAGGCCAGTTCTTGCAACCAGTTGGTCGAGATCCGTCGGCCCGAAACCGAGCGCATTCAACAGTATTTCCGCGCCGCTGTCCAACCCGCCGCCCGGATTTTCCGGCCGGTCATGCGCTTCTGCGCCGGAATTCACGCGTGTTGCCAGCGCCGTCAGGCCCAGTGTATCAAGCACGTCCTCGACGGTTTCGACGAGCGCCGCGCCGTCCTTGATCAGGCGGTGACAACCGCGCGCGAGGGCATTATGTATCGAGCCTGGAATCGCCATCACGTCGCGGCCCTGCTCGCCGGCGAGCCGCGCGGTGATCAGCGATCCGGAACGCGCGGCGGCCTCGATCACGAGCACGCCGCGCGCGAGCCCCGACATCAG
>DPWD01000197.1 GCA_003526465.1 Hyphomonadaceae bacterium | reverse complement strand
GCTTGCCAGCCCGCGAGCCACGCTTGCGCCGCTTCCAGCTCGGAGCCGCGCAACAGCAACGCTTCAGCGCGCCCGCGCTCGCTCCAACGCGCAGCGAGTTCGCCCAGGCGCGTATGTTCGCGAATCCAATCGATATCGGTTTTGAGCGCCGCCGCCAGTTCAGCCAGCGCGCGCACAAACGAGCGATCGGCGCCGAAGAAAATGTAGTTGCGCCGGCTCAAGCCTTTGGGCGTGTCCGCCTCCGGCACGTCGATGGCGACCACTGGGATGATGCGCTTGGATAACTCTTCCGCGCGCGCCACTTCCCAGGCGCAGCGTTCGGACTTCGCCGCCGCCGGCGACATCACGAACACCACTGTGTCCGCCGCCTGGATCAGCGCGCCCAGCCTTGCTTCCCAATCCTCGCCGGCAGCGATGTCATGGCGATCAAGGAAGGGCTGGAAGCCCGCGACCTCCAGGCCTTGCAGCAAATCCTCCGCGAAGGCACTGCAATCGCTCCGCGCATAGGAAATAAACACGCGCAGCGATGTACTCGGATCGCTCATGGCCGGTCCCCCGCCTGGAAGCGCTAGCATAGGATGGACGGTCGCTTGGGGGAAGGCCCGCGGCAAGGCGCGCCAACTTTGCCCAGTGCTGGACATTTCATGGCGGAACCGCCATAACGCACCATGCCGACCAAGCCGCCAAAGCCGGTCGAGTGGATTGGGTCGAGCTTGAAGGACCTTCGCGGCTTTCCCCAGGACGTTCGCGATACCTTCGGGTTCGCGCTCTATCTGGCGCAGAGCGGCTCCAAGCACGCCGCCGCCAAACCGCTCAAGGGCTTTGCCGGCGCGGGCGTGCTGGAGGTGGTGGAGGATTTTGACGGCGATGCGTTTCGAGCGGTCTACACGGTCCGATTCGCCAGCGCTGTCTATATTTTGCACGCCTTCCAGAAGAAATCTAAAGCGGGAATCAAGACGCCGAAGGCCGACATCGATTCTGGTGCGGCGCCGGCTCAAGCTCGCTGAAGAGAGACACAAGCAGAAAGGCGGCAGTTCATGACCAAAGCCCCAGCCAAGCGCGGAAGCAACAACGTGTTCGCCGATCTGCGCGTGCCCGATGCGGAGGCGCATCTGCTCAAGGCGCAGCTGGTCGTGCGCGTGCAAGAGGTGATCCGTTCGCGGAAGCTCACCCAAGCGCGCGCCGCTGAACTTATGAGCGTCAGTCAGCCGGACGTGTCGCGCATGCTCAAAGGGCAATTCCGCGAGATGTCCGTCGAGCGCCTGGTGCTGTTTCTCACTCGGCTCGGTTGCGCCGTCGATATCGTGGTCAAGCCCAGCAACAAGCGCGCCTTCGCGGCGATCCGTGTTGGGGCGGGAAGCGCATAAGTCGCCGATGACAATGAAGCGAGCGCGGCGCCGCCCGCGCCGTCTCAACGCCGCATGAAGTCCGTGGTGTCGCCCCTCGGCTCGCCGCAGGGGGTCCGCGCCGCTTGCGACGCGCGCACCTCACGCGCCAGCGCGCAATAATCCCGGTGTCCAGGGCTATCCCCGAAGGCATCGATCCAGCCGTCGCAATTATTGTCGCGACGGTCGCCCACCACCTCCGACGCGTTAGGGTTCACGTCGCGCCGGTCGTCGTCGCAATCGGGGCCGCGCAGCACGGCGATGGGGGCGCCGGAAGCATTGCGGATCACTTGCGTCGCGCTCCAGGAGGTGAACCCGTCGCCATCGCGATCCCACCTCCCAATCGTGGAGGGATCGCAGTCCTCGTCATGGCCCTCGGGATCGACCACTTCCGGTATGCCCGGCGCTCGCCTTGGATCGGAATCATCGCAATCGGTTCCCCCGGCGACCTGTGAACGGGAACCGTCGCGATCGCGATCCGGATTTGAACGATCGCCCATGTCGCCAAAGTTTCCGGCAGGCGCGCCAGAGGGGGTGACCATGCCGCCCTCCTCCCAGAGGATAAACACCGGAATCAGCGGATCGGCTCTGTTGGCGAGGCCGGACTGAGGCTGCGGCGCGGGAGCGACGGGAGGCAGCCGCTGCATTTGCGGCTGTTGCGGGGCCGGCAGGGGGCGGTTTGGACTTGTCTGCGCCACCGCGTCGGCGACGAATAAAACCGCAGCGAAGGACAATCCAGTCAATACATGGCTTTTCATAGCGGCGCCTCCCAACTAGGCCGAAGGCTACGCCGCTTTTTTCGTCTTCGCCATGGCTATGGTGCGCCGCCCAGCAAGCCTCCAAGCAGACCAGCCACGACCCGCATCACTGCGACCCAAAGATCCGCGACGAGCCGTCCANNCCCGCCGCCAAGGCCCACGCCAGCAGCGCCGACGCGACCATGATCGCCAACGCCCACGACCTTCGCCGGCGCGAGCGCGGATCGGCTCTGCGTTCAATGCGAAGGCCCATGCGCCGGGGTTAGGCTCACTGGAGCGGAAGCGCCAGCCCTGCATCAGCCGCCCGCGCGCCGCGCCACATTGGCGATAAGGTCGGCGGAATNNCGGGCGCGATGGTGTGATAGACAATGTCCACCACCGCGCCACTGGGATCGATGATGTAGATCGCGGTAGTGTGGTTGATGCTGTGGCCGGTTTCGCCGAGTTCCGTGCGCGGGGGCATGTGATCGGTGCGCACGCGGAAGGCGGTCAGCGCCTGGCGCACCTGGAGGCGGTTGCCGCTCAGCATCATCACACCGGGGAATTCTTGCGCCGCCGCATGCGCGCCATGGCCGTGCTCCTCATGGTGCGACGTCGGTTGCGAGCGCAATTGGATCGGCGCTGGCTCGGCCTCGATGTCAACGAACACGGATTGTGCGCTGACGCCCCGCTCCTTGAGCGCATCGGCGGCTGCCGCCAAGGTCGGCAATGCGATCGGGCAAGCCGAGCGGCAGCGCGCGTAGCCGAAATAGAGCATGGTCCAACGCCCGCGCAAATCGGCGTTGGTGAATGGCGAGCCGGCGGCGGTGCTCAGAGAAATCGCGCCGCCGAGATCGCCTGGATTCGGGGCCACGTACGCGTGCGACGAACCCGCGTGCGCATCGTGCTGGGCAGCGGCAGGGCCGACCGACAAGGTCGTCGCCGACAGAGTCGCTGCAAACAATAGCCAAGACCGAGGCGATGCGCGGCCGCGCCCCTCCCCCCTTGCGGGG
>DPWD01000302.1 GCA_003526465.1 Hyphomonadaceae bacterium | reverse complement strand
CAAGAGCAAGAGCAAGAGCAAGATGCGAATGCCAGCCGGAGGCGGCGGTCGTTGATTCGGGGCTTTTGTATCATATCACTCTTCGTCATGCTGGTGCCAGTGTTTTGGGCACTCCATATCAAACTGAATTTGTCGATGAGGCAAGCGGCCCCTGAAATCATCCGTCTTGCGACGGAGCAGCGCGCCTACAGCGGAATGGTCGACCGGCTGAGCACGTCATCAACCCCGGAAGGCAGGGCGGGCCTAGTTGTCGCGGTCATCCAGGCTGAGTTAGGCGCGCGAAGGCTGGAGGAATTGGCCCGATTCTACGGCGCCCGAGAATTCTTGACCGACGCGCAGCGACGCGCCATTCCTGGAAATCTGGAGTCCCAAGCGCTGCTGACGCGCTATGGCGGACTCGCGCGGACTCTTCCCGCCGAGGGAACAGCATCGGCGGAGCGCGCGCGCGCCGAACTTGTCCGTGCGGTCGAAGCCTATCAGATCGCCGTTGATCGATCTATCTCTTCGCTTCAAACCATTGAGAGCGACATTGCGCGGCGGAACGCGCGGGACGGAGACCTCTACGCGATCATCGGCAACCTTCTACTTCTTGGGCTTTTGCTAGGAATGGCGTGGCCGCTGCTTGCCTTGATTGATTCCCAAAGGAAGGACATCGTTAAGGCGAATGGCGCCCTGAAGGGCGCCTTAGCAGTATCTTCGCAAGCCTTGTCGGACCTTTCGGCCTACCAGGCGGCTCTGGACCAGCATTCCTTGGTGGAGGTCTCGTGCACCAGCGGCAGGCTGAGTTTCGTCAATGCTCGGTTCAGCCAGGTCAGCGGCTATACGAGCGAAGAATTGGTCGGCCAAGGGCACGCCATCTTCAACTCGGGCCACCACCCCAAATCCTTCTTCGCGGAGCTGTGGCGGACAATCGCAAGCGGGCAAACTTGGCATGGCGAGATTTGCAATCGCGCCAAGGACGGCGCCTTGTTCTGGGTCGATACCACGATCGTGCCGGTTCTGGGTGAAGACGGGCGTCCAGAAAGATACGTGTCGGTGCGCTACGACATCACCGAACGCAAGAATGCCAGCGCCAAGCTTTTCGAGACCATGAGTCAATTGACTGGATTCTTCGACGTCTCGCTCGACCTGCTCTGTATTGGAGATTTCGAGGGCCGATTACTCTCGGTCAACAAGGCGTTCGAGGAGATCCTTGGCCATTTGCAGGGGGATCTGGAAGGACAGTCCTTCACCCACTTTGTTCATCCAGAAGACATCGCCGCAGTGCACCCGGCCTTGGCGAAACTGGGAGCTGGCGCCACAATTTCCGATTTCGTCAGTCGTTGGCGCTGTGTGGACGGCAGCTATAAATCCCTCGAGTGGCGCGCGCAGTCGGCCAATGGCGTCATCTATGCGGCGGCGCGCGATATTACCGCTCGGATCGCCCGCGACCTCGATCTTGAACAAGCTAGGCGGCGAGCGGAATTGACCAACATCGAACTCCAGCAAGAGCGTGAATTGCTGGAGCAACGCGTGCTGGAACGCACCGCCGCTCTTGAGGCCGCGTCCCAGAAAGCCGAGGCCGCGAACAAATCCAAATCGCAATTTCTCGCCACCATGAGCCACGAATTGCGCACCCCGCTCTCCAGCATCAAATCCTATGCCGAGCTGCTGCGGGAGGGCGCCGAAGAGGAAAGCCGCGGCGCCGATGTCGATGACCTCGACGTCATCCTTGGCGCTTCCGACCACCTTCTCGGCTTGATTTCCGAAGTGCTGAACATGTCGAAGATCGAAGCGGGAAAAATGGAGATCGACATCTTCGCCTTCGATTTGGAACCGACAATCGAGCAGCTGGCGCGCTCGGCGCGCCAGCTTGTCGAAAAGAACGCCAACAGCTTTAGTGTTGTCGTCGCTTCCGGGCTGGGCCAAGCACGCACCGACAAAGTGAAACTGAGCCAATGCCTGCTCAATTTGCTCTCCAACGCCGCGAAATTCACCCATCAAGGCGCCGTCACCCTCGCCGTCGCCCCGGTTGAACGCGATGACGGCCCTTGGATCGAGTTCGCCGTATCCGATACAGGCATTGGCATGTCGCCCGAGGTGCTGGCTAAATTGTTCGCGCCCTTCACCCAAGCGGATGCTTCGACGACGCGGAGCTACGGCGGCACCGGCTTGGGCCTTTCCATCTCAAGAGAGTTCGCGCAAATGCTCGGGGGAACCCTCGAGGTCGAAAGCATCGCGGGTGCGGGGACAACATTCCGACTGCGAATACCCGCCGACTTGCAGGCCAGCGCGTGCGCCAACGACGCCAAAATCGAAGCAACCCCAAACATCAAAATAGGAGCAGCAGCATGAGTGTCTCTATCTTGCTGGCGGAGGACCATGAGCCCAATCGCAAAGTCTTGCGCCGACGCCTGGAGCGACGTGGATTCACGGTGTTCGAAGCCGCCGACGGCGTGGAAGCCGTGGCGATGTTCCAGCAGCAGCCTGACATAGTGCTATTGGATCTTTCCATGCCGAACATGTCCGGCATGGAGGCGCTGCAGCAAATCAGAGCGATGGCGGGCGGTAAAGACACGCCCGTTGTGGCGCTCACGGCGCATGCTATGAACGAAATGCGGGTGGATTGTGAGGCTGCTGGATTTGATGACTTCGTGACCAAACCGATTGAGTTCGATAACCTTTTGCTCACGATTCAGCGCCTTGCCCCGGCTGCGGCCTAGCGGGCGACCGTCGTGTCAGGAACCGCAATGAGCTCAATGCAAGCACCGCACGCTATGCCGCTTGTCCAAGCGACGCCACAGATGTCAGATGCTTGCGAGCAATGGCTCTCCGTGATGCCCTCGCCGGCCTATGTATGCGATCAGGACGGACGCTTGCTTCATTGGAACGAGCGGGCAGTCACGCTCTGGGGCGTCGCGCCCAGCCCAAACAACGACGCCGAGCTTTTCTGGGGACCCGCATCGCAGATGGCGGCGGGCGGGCAGCTCATTACATCCCACGAATGCCTTATAGCCCAAGCCATGCGCGCGAAGCTTGGTTATTCGAATCATCCTGTCAGGCTGCGGTTTAGCTCCGGTCGGATTGACTCATTCGACGCTCATGTGAGGCCCACGACCGATGGCCGCGGGCAAACTACAGGCGCCATCTGCGTGCTCACCCCTCCATCGAAAGATCAGGCGGCAGATCGAGTGTTTCTGACCGCGCTTGACACAACCGAGCGCGTATTGGCGGAACAAATGGCAACGCTCGCACAGATGGGGCGGGCGACGGCAAACCCGGCGCTTGGATTGGCATCGCTTGAATCGTTCAGCAATGTGAAAACGGCGTCGAGCCGTATGCGCGTCCTGCAGGCGATGCTGGATGCGGTGGCGGCACGGCAGGCTTCAATGTCCGAAGGCATCTTGGAACTCAACCGCGAGCGATCGGAGCGAGTCGATGCAACGTTGGAAGCCTTTGTGGGCGCCGCGCACAGAATTAGAACATCGCTGGATCTAATCTTGGGCAGCGGTGAGGAAATCGAGGAGATTGTAACCGCGGCGGGCGAGAACGGCGATGTTCTCGTCGCTGCCCGCGAAATCAATCTGGCGACGCGGTGGGTGCTCCAATATACGTCGGAGCTTCAAGATATCGCGCAATTAGAGGAGTTGATCAGCAAAAAGCAGATAGCGGCCTTTGACCCAACCGCCATAGCGGAGGCCGTTGGAGTGCGTTTGAGGTTATTGGCGCCAGACGCGATCAAGATCACAAAACTTGAGGCCCCGGCGACGGCCGATGGAGATGTGCAACTCATCGAAAAGTGCCTGCATTATGTGGCGCTGACAGCGCTGAACAACGCGGCCGGAAAAGCAGTCGAAATTTCAGTGCGTCGCGGTCAGCTCAACGGGCTGCAGTGCGTCTTGTTCTGGATCGGCGACAAAGGCGGTGGACATACCTTGGAGCGCCGTGCCGAGTCGGTGAGCCGCCCCAGCGCATTAGGCGTCGAACGGCGAGGAGTCGCGGCAGACGGCGCGGGCTATGCTGTTGCCCGCCGCTTGGTGCGCTGCCTCGGCGGCACAATCGAAGTTATCAATACAAAGGACCAGGGCACGATTGTGGAGCTGAAGGTTCCGCTGGAACCATCGCAATGACGACGCCTGCCGTCGCCGTGAGGCCTCCAGCGTGCGCACTTTATTTGAGATGAATTCTGATAGGTTGATCCGCTAGGGGTGCTGAACTGCAATGTTGGGCTTTATCAGAAGCGTCCGCAATTCTGGTGATTTGAAGCACTCGACATCGATCCCGCAAATCTTGAAACACAAGGACGCATCAAAGCGTTGCGTTGGACCGCGTTCTGCTTCGATTGCGTACTTGTAGTATACCCCAGGGGGCTAATCTAGGCTGAGCACTTCCGTGCAAGGAGCGGTTGGCCCGGGGGAGCGGGCGCATTGCTTGTATTGTGCCCGAGGCGACCTGCGATGTCCGCGCCAGCGACTGCGCGCCCGAAATGATAGCCTTGACCGAGTTCGCATCCCAGCGCTTGCAGCGCCGCCGCGTGCTCCGCTGTTTCGACGCCTTCGGCCGTAACGCCCAGTCCAAGATTCTTCGCGAGAGCAACGATCGTCCTCACCAGGCTGCGCGATTCCTCGCTGTCGTTCATGCCGCTCACAAACGAGCGGTCGATCTTAAGCACATCGAACGGGAGTTCGCGCAAATGCCGCAGGCTTGAATAGCCGGTGCCGAAATCGTCGAGTGCAATGTGCATGCCTTGATTCTTAAGGGACATAAGGACGATGCGCGCCGCATCGAAGTCAGTGACCAATGCGGTTTCCGTCACCTCGATCTCAACGCGCTGCGGCGGGAAACGGGTTTCAGTGAGTACCTGCAATAGCTTCTGCGGCAGGGCTGGATCCTTGAACTGAACGGGAGAGATATTGAGCGAAATGCGTGGCGCGCCTGGCCATGCCAACGCCTCGCGGCAGGCGCGACGCAACACGCTCAATGTGAGTTCGCCTATCAAGCCGGTCTCTTCCGCGATTGGAATGAACAAATCGGGAGGAACGAGCCCGCGCGTAGGGTGAGGCCAGCGGGCCAAAATCTCGTATCCGAGCACATCGCCGGTTCCCAACTGCACGAGCGGTTGAAAGTGAGGTTCGATGACGCCATTTCGAATGGCTATACGAAGGTCGTTCTCCAGGGCAGCGCGCTCATGCACGCGCTTGTCCATGCCGGCCTCGAAGAATGCCAGTCGGCTGCGCCCTTCGCCCTTCGCGCGATAGAGCGCCACGTCAGCGCGGCGCATCAGTGTCTCGGCATCGCGTCCATCCGTGGGGGCCATAGCCACGCCCAAGGTCGCGCCCACAGAAACCTGATGGCCAAGGAGTTGGAATGGCGTTTCAAAAGAGGCAACCAGGGAGGAAAGTCTCCCCATAAGGGGTTCTTCTGATTCATAGGGAAGCACCAGGATGAATTCGTCGCCGCCCAGGCGTGCGGCGAATCCCTCCGCGCTAGTCACCTCTGTCAGCAGGCCCGCGATCTTAACCAGGAGTTCATCACCCACTGCGTGCCCATAAAGATCGTTGACTGGCTTGAAGCGATCGAGATCGACGGCGACGACAGCGATGCGCATAGCTGCGTCCAGGTTAGCGAGATAGCCCTCTAGGACTTCGCCGAGGTGTCTACGGTTCGGAAGGCCGGTCAGCGCGTCATGCAACGCCATCGCCCGTGCTCTCTCTTCGGCAGCTTCGCGCTCGGCGATCTCGACCGTGAGGTCTCGGGTTCGCTCAAGGACCGCTTGCTCCAATCCACTGCGGATGGCGTCCAGCTCAAGCATGGCGGCGCGGCGATCCAATTGTACCTTGGCTCTGGCTAAGAGGACGCGTAGATTTACAGGCTTGGTAATGTAATCATTCGCGCCCGCCGAAAGGGCGGCGGCAAGGACATCGTCGCTATCGGCCGCGGTCGCGATGATGACCGGCGTGCGCCCCATGTCGAAATGCCTACGCAAGCCGACGAGAGCGTCGATACCTGAACGCAGCGGCATCATCCAATCGAGGAAAACAAGATCGATGTGCTCAGAAGCTATGTCGTGTTCAATTGTCAGCGCGTCGGCGCGCAATACAACCTCATATCCCGCACGTTCCAGTCGCCGGCCGAGTACATCTCGGTTGGCGGCTTCATCGTCGACAACGAGGATGCGCACCGCGCAAGGGGGATCGCTCACTGTCACTTCGCCCACTCCAATACCGACATTCGCAGCCCCTGCACCGCCTCGGAATTCGAGCAGCGGATCGCTTCGTAACGACGTTAGACTCTAGTGCGGATGAGTTGATCTCGCGCTAACGAGGTTGGGACCAAGGTTCAAATGCGCCGTCTCGCTAGCGCTCAGGGGTCATTGTTCATCAGTTGGAAACTCTTTGGCAGTCGCGATGAGCCCAGTTTATGTGACCCTTAGGGATATCCCCTTAAATTCAGGCCAGGAGCGGTGTCACGGCTGGTCTCGGTTTGGTCAGCGCACTTCGTGCCGCCGCCGGCGGCGTCGCCTGCGCCATTCGATCGGCGCGAGAATTGCTGAACTCCACGTCTCGGCGGACTGGCGAAGTCGGTTCCTGTTCTGTCGTTCCGCTTCAGAGGTCAACCTACCGCGCCAGCATCTCCAGAAACCCTTGAAACCGAACATCGGCGTTGGCGCTGGCGTCGGGATCGTCATCGGCAGGTGCGCCGGAATACTCAAACCACACGCGCACGAACAGCAGCACGATTTCCTTGATCAGCGCGAGTTCGCGCGCGCGCGCATGGTCGCGTTTGTCGAGCCGGTCGAGCCGCGCCTTCACGGTGTCGGCAAGCGCCTCGCCCGCCTCGTCGATCAAGGTGCGCCGAAGCGCGTCGTTCGCCGCGCGCGAGAGATTGAGGCCTCGATTCTTGCCCTCGGCCTCGATCGCGGCGGCGACATCGGCGTCGAAGTGCAAAGTCAATTGTCGCTTTAAGCTCATGAGGTTTTGGCTCCCGGAATTAGCGGCGGCGCTATGCGGGTGAGCGCTTTGCGGATTTGGGCGCCGATGGGCTTGGTTCTAGCGGTGAGGGAATTCGTCTCTACGGCCGGCGCGAGCGGCCTTGGGAGTGGCGGCGCCGACCAACCGTGGGCAAACTGCGGCAAGGCGCTGGTGTCAGCGAAATGCGCCACGCTGGCCCCGACCGAAAGCGCCAAAGCGCGGATTGGCTTCAGGCGCCGCACGAGCAGGTACGCGCGCTCGGCAGGGGCGTTGCGCAACTCGCTTTCGGAGACAATCGCGCCGCTCGCTTGCTCCCACTCCGGCAGGACCAACTCCTTCCAGGCTTCGCGNNTCACGCGTCGCCAGTAGCGCACGGAGCCGCCGCGCACGCTCAGCGCGGCAGCGCTCGCGTCTGGTTGCGGTCCAATGGCGGCGACGGCGTCGAACGATTCGGCACCGCCAATTGCGAGCCGCGCGGCCTCAATACTACGCGCTTGCAGCAAGGCATGGCATCCGTTCATTGACGTATGCGCCGGAACGAGCGGCGGCGACCCTTGCGCGCCAGCGCGGGCAGCGCCGAGCGCCCAGCACACTTCAGCTTCGATGACGATGAGCAATTCACGTTTCTTGCGCCGCCCCAGATTGTCCAGATCGGCGGAGGACGCGCATTCCCTGGCAAGCTGCGCCAACATCGCCGCAATGAGCGAGGCGGCGCGTGTCGCCTCGCTCGGCGGCGGGGCGATGACAAGGGTGCGCGGTCCATCGCCCGCAACCAGATCGGCAAAACGAAATTGATGTGTGTTGGTGGCTGTGGCGTAAGCGCCGTCCGCGAACAGCCCCAACGCAGCGTCGATGCGAGCCAGTGCGCCAAGCGTCGCATGTGGATGCGCGCTGCACATGTTGGATATTCGGGCCATTTCGCTGAGGGGTGGAATGCAGGCGAGGTGGTCGGGATCCCAGTCGCCGCAAATCTCTGCCAGAACGCGTTGCGGATCGGCAAGCCGTCGTCGTAAGGCCGCGAATGTGCGTTCTTCGAGTGGTGCGGCGAGCAGTTGATCGAGCATAATCAGGGCGAAGACATTGACCGGGTCGCGATCACTTGATTGGAGAAACGCAGACGCCAAGCAGCGAGCATCCTCCCAGGCATGAGCGCCTGCGCGGATGGCGAGAAGCGGATTGTAGCTTGCGCTGTCCACACGGCCCGGAGCGAAGCGAATGATGTCTTGGCGCTCAAGTTTGGAGGCGAGACCACGCGCATCGACGAACACAAGCGCGCCGGTCCAAGTGCTCAGCGCCGCCAGCAATGCGTCGTCGGTGTGCTCGGAGACGCCGATGATAGCGACGTTTCCGCGCGGCAGCGAAACGATGTCCGGCTTTGCCAACAGATGACGACGCACGGCGCCCAGCGCCAACCCATTGGCCCCCATTAGCCCGCGTTGTCTCAAGCTGTCCCAACGCTCGAAGCCGCGTCGGGATTTGAGTGATGGAAACCCAAGCGGCGCAAAATCGCTCGCGACCACGAACACGCCAAACGCCGCGACCGGCAGCAGGCAGGCGATGCCGATGGTGAGCAACGCATTCCAAGGCTGTGCAGATGAGGACGCAAAGCCCCAACGCAGAAAATCCCACGCATCGTAGAGCGGTAGGCCGTACCAAAAGAGATCGGGACGTCCCAGGCGTGCATCGAAGCCAAGTGACGCGGCGACAAACGAGGTGACGAGACCCGCAAACAACGTGAGCGCCGCTAAAGCCATGAGTGCGTTGCGCGCCCAAGTGAGCCAGAGCGTCATCGCCGCGCGCTTTCGAATGCGATTGGGCCTGATGCATGCGGGCCGCGGGCAAGTTTCGCCGCCTTTACAAGCTGCCCCCGCTCTTGCCTCAAATTGTACCAGTTCCGCATAACTTGCCGCGCGTAGTATTGGCTTATCGATTACTGTGATTGTCGCAGAAAATGGGTCGTACAGCAAGATAAAGAGCAAGTTATTGTTGTCTTCGGCCCTTGGTTTTGCTATGGTTTCGGCAAGTTGAGGCGCGCGGCGGCAACTTGGATCGCGGGCCGCGCTAATGATGCGAGAGACGTAACGCCGATGCCGGATTTGGTTTCATTTCGATCGCAAGCAGCCGAGGACGACGAGTTTCGCGGTCGCATTGGACGCACGCGCGGCGGCGCCACGGGCCGGGGAACCAGCGGCGCACTGGGCGCGCGTCTCAGCAAGGCGTTAGCTGGGAAACGCTTCGGCGCAAGCGCGCATGGGCATACCTCAAATCCGTCGCGCGCGTTTGGTGGCGACAGCCGTCAGCGCGTCGTGGCCAAGGTGAGCTTCCATAAACACGTGGGCGGCGGCGTAGGCGGCGGCGTAGGCGGCGGCGGCAAATTGCTGGCGCACGCGCAGTATTTGGAACGCGACGGCGCGGCGCGTGACGGCGAGCGGGGCCGCTTCTATGATCGTGAGCAGGAATTGGTGGAAGATGCTCGTGAGCAGCTGCGGGAGTGGGAGCTCGATGATCGCCGCCATTTCCGCATCATGCTGGCGCCGGAGAGTGGCGCGCGCTTTGCCGGCGAGGACGGCGACCTCAGAGCCTTCACCCGCGACGTGATGGAACGGATGGAGCGCGATTTGGGCGTGGGCCTCGATTGGGTGGCGGTCGATCATTACAACACCGACAATCCCCACGCCCATGTGATCGTCCGCGGCGTGCGCCGCGACGGAGTGGAGCTTATCCTGCCGCGCGAATACGTCTCGCATGGGATTCGCGAAGCGGCGCGCGATGTCGCCACCGGATGGATCGGCGAACGCAGCCTGGCTGACGAACGCCTGCGGTTGGAGCGCGAGGTGGAGGGGCGCAGCCTCAATCGTTTGGACCGAGCGCTTGCGCTTGAACTCAACCAACGCCGTGAAGTCCGTTTGCAGGACTTGGGGCGCGGCCAGGCGCCGGAATTCGCCAATTCCATGCGCGCCCGTGCGCGTGAATTGCAGCGCCTGGGGCTCGCCGAAGAAACCCGTCGCAATGTGCTCAAGCTGGAGCGCGATTGGTTGGACCGCTTGGAGGCTGCGCGTCCGCTCGACATCCGCCGCGAACTGGCGCGTGGGCGGCTTTATGAGCCGCGCTTTGGTCGCGTGATGGGCGAAGTGCTGGAGCTTGGCCCCCGCGGCGACAATCCTGACCGTGCGTTGCTGGTGGTCGAGACGCCGAACCGCGGGCGCCTCCTGTTGAACACCGGCATGCGCGAGATCGAGGATTTGCAGCAGGGCTCGCTGGTGGCGCTCAAACCGCACGGGCGAACCGCCGAGATCGAACGACTCTCCTATCATTCTGTGCGTGAGCAGGTGCGCGCCCGCGCAGACACCATGCTTGACCAGGAATTGGATGGCATTGCACGCGGTGAGGCCCGACGACTTCCGCCCATGAAAAGCATTGAGGCAGCTCTGGTTGAGCGGGCCGAATTCTTGGAAGCGAACGGCCTTGGTCTCCGTAGCGAGAACGGAAAATTCTATTTTTGCGATGGCGCGCGCGAGAGGCTGCGCGAGGCCGAGCTTGAACGCGCCGGCCAAGAGCACGCTCGCGAGCATGGCGGGCGCTATCTGGGCCGCGATGGGGTTGAGGAACTCACCGGCAGAGGCGCCTGGAAAGTGCGTGAGGTGCGCGAATTGTTCGTGGGCAAGACCGCAATGCTGGAGCGTGGGCGCGATATCGCCGCCGTGCCGATGGGCAAGAGCAGGGACATCGGCGTTGGCGACAGCGTGATGCTCAAGGCGGTGGAAGGACCGGCGCGGGTGCGATCCCTGGAGATTTCCCGCGAGCTCGCCAAGGGCCTGAAGCGCGGCATTGGGCGGGGCTTGGGCATCGAACTTTGAGGATCAATCAACGAACATCGGGCGGGCACGCGTTCGTCGCCCATTGAGCGAGACGGATTGGTTCCCGTGCTGGCGCCGGCTTTGCTGATCTTACTGTGTTTAACCAACAGCGGGGGCAGACGATGGCTGGGCGCACACGCAAGAAATCGCCAAAGAAGCGTTGGACCGATCCGGGCCAATTGGGCTTGTTCGATGCTGCTGAAACGCGCCCATCGGCGCGCGCTGCAGCGCGCACGGCATCGACGAAGGCGCCTAAGGCGAAGCGATCAAGAGCCACCCAAGTTGATCGCGCAATTGTGCTCACGCCGCGAGAAGCCGCGCTCTATCTCAATGTTTCCGGGAGCACGTTGAAGAATTGGCGCGCCAAGAATATTGGGCCCGCTTGGCGCAAACGCGGTGCGCGTTTGATTGCGTATTTCCCCGCCGACCTCGATGCATTTCTGCGCGAGAACGCCAGTTCGCACACGCCGCGCTGACGCGGAACCGTTTCCGGCGCTGAATCCGAGGTCCGCGCTACTCGCCCGCCTCGCGAATTGTGGCGCTGGGTCAATAAGGGACAATAGGAGCCATCGCCGGTCGTTGCGGGATCGCACGTGACAAGCTCGGATACGCGATGAAACAGATTGACCCACCAGCGTCTCTGTCGCGCTGAATCCAGTTTTCATGCAGGGGCAGAAAGTGGTGGTGAGCTGGTTTAGTCGGCGTTTTCCTTAACGTGTCGAGACGCCGCTTTCGGTGTCTCGGCCTGTGTCGAAGGAGAATGCTGATGTCCATGGACATGCTGCTCACGGTGGAAGAAGCCGCCACGCGCTTGAAGATATCCAAGCACACACTCAACCGCTGGCGCGTCACCGGCGAAGGTCCGCCCTTCGTCAAATATGGACCGCGTCTGGTGCGCTATATCGACCGGGTGCTCGATGAATGGGCGGCCGGGCGAGCCCATCGCTCCACCAGCGAATATGGTCGGGAATCGGCGTAGACAGCTTGGATGCGTACGTTTGTGTTCGGGCGAACGCCAGCACACTTCGATTCCAGGCCGGTTTTGCTTTTGGCTGAGGGCAGGTGTGCCGATCCCTTCTGGAGCCCACTTGAAAAATAAACCTTCAAGGTGTATCTAACCATGGCGATCAAGCGAAAGCCGCATCACGATCTGGCAGCGGTCCAAGCGAAATTCGCGCGGGTGGAGACCCTGGAAATCACGCGCACCGCTGTCGAAGACGCGCGCGCTCTGGGTTATTCACTGGAAGACATCGTTGAGGCGGTGCGGGAGCTGGAGCTTGGCGACTTTATCAAATCGGAGACAGCACACAGCCCGCCCAGATCGAAGGTATGGCACGACACCTACAACATGCCGTGGGACGGGCGGCGGCTGTACCTGAAATTCGCGGGCGAGACGCTGATCGACGTCACGCTCACGTCATTCAAAGGGGTCGGTAATGACTAAGACGCGCATGCATCCCGAGACCGGCAAGACCCTGCGGCGCGGCGTGCGCCGGCAGACGGTGAAGTTCGGCTCGATGGCGCGGATGGTCAACGTGCCCGGCTGGTATCCCGACGACCATAGCGACTCCATCCATTCTGGAGCCGACCTGGCCGAATCCGACCGCGTGTTTCAGGAGCTGAAAGCCGCTTACGCTGCTCATGTGCGTAAGGTCCGTAAGCGGCTCAAGCTGTCGC
The DNA here is from genome assembly GCA_003526465.1 of Hyphomonadaceae bacterium. Classification (GTDB taxonomy): domain Bacteria; phylum Pseudomonadota; class Alphaproteobacteria; order Caulobacterales; family Aquidulcibacteraceae; genus Vitreimonas. Next base: position 13,750 of record DPWD01000302.1, on the reverse strand, counting down.
AGGAAGAAGCTGGCCGACTGATCGGCGGCGGCCGGCGCGCGTTCCAGAAATATGAGAGCGGCGCCATGCCGCCGAGCGATGCGGCGGTGGCCTTGATCGAAATCCTCCATCGGCACCCAGAAGAGGTTGAGTTTCTCAAATCGATCCGATCTGCCGCGTGAGGCGCGTTCCCGATTGATGACTTGAATGTCGAGGCATTGACGCGACGCATCTGCAAGGCGCCGAGGCAATTCTCCGGGAGATTATTGCGGGTTATGCGGCATTCGTTCCAGCTTTTGCTGCGTCGCTGACATAGCCGCGCCTTGCACAGCGGGGCGCGTGAACCACGACACCAAGGAAGAATGACATGGCCAGCAAGGATAACCTCGGTGATCGCATGAAGGCCTATGAGAGCCTTGAGACCGATCGTCTGATTGATCCAGAACTTCCTCTGGTGGTGCGGCTTGACGGCCGGGCCTTCTCGACGTTCACGCGCGGCATGGACAAGCCATTTGACGCCCGCATGTCGGATATCATGCGCGCCGTCACGGCGCACTTGATTGAGCAGACGGGGGCGCGCGTTGGTTACACGCAGAGCGACGAGATCACCCTGATCCTCGAACGCGAGACGCCAGAAAGCGAACCGATCTTTGGCGGGCGCGTGTTCAAGATCGTCTCCGTGCTGGCGGCGATGGCGTCGGCGAAATTTACGCTCCTTGCGACCGAGGCATGGCCTGAGCGCGCCCGACGCATCATTCCGTCGTTCGATTGCCGGGTGTTCAACGTCCCTTCGCGCGTCGAGGCGGTCAACGCACTGATCTGGCGTGAACAGGATGCTGCGCGAAATGCGGTGCAATCGGCAGCGCAGGCGCACTTCACGCCCGAGAGAATACACGGGAAGCCCGCCGCTGAGTTGGTGACGATGTTGGAGGGGGCCGGCGTCTCGATGGAGGCGTATCCGATAGCCAATCGGCTTGGGCGCTTTCTTGCAAAGCGCCCGGTCGAGACGACGCTTTCAGCGGAAGCGCTCGCGCGTATCCCCGAGCCGCACCGCCCGCAAGGGCCGGTGATCCGCTCCCGAGTCATTGATCTGGACCTGGCGCCGCTCGCCGCTCAGAGCAATCGAGTCGAACTCATCTTCGGGCCGGAAGTGCGGCGCGGAGCGACAATTGGAGCCTGACACCGTGCTCGGTTGCGTCAAGGACAAGGCCCTTCGGGTCGCGCTGACGCGCGATCCTTGACCCAACCTGCGCGCGGTGTCCGATCGGAGGCGTCGCGGCGGGGGGCGTCCCAAAAAACACGACGACCTGCGGCGCGTCGTGCAAGGTGCAATGGGAAGTTAGTGGAACTCTTGGCGCTCGTCTTCTTCCGGCGTTGCTGCCTTCGTCATCCTGTCCCCCAGCCGTTCCACCATGGCGCGGACAGGATCTTCACGTAGGCGAACTTCATCGCGCCTATCCCGATGCATTGGCGGATACGCCCGATGTCGCCCGACCCGGACGACGATTTCGTGATCGAGGCGGCGCTCAACGCAGGTGCCGACCTCTTGGTGACCACAAACCAGCGCGACTTGGAAAAACCATGCGCAGAGCTGGGAATTAGGACCATCCAGCCATCCGTGCTATTAATTGAACTCCGAAAGGGCGATTGACCATGCCACTCACATTTGAACTGCCGGAAAAGCTCTCCAGCGAAGCCAAGAGCGCCGCCGAGGCAGCCGGAGAAACCGTTGAGGCGTTTATCGCGCGCGCGGTGGCGTTTGAAATCGAGCGTGAGCGGACCGACAAATTTTTTGCCGAACGTCGCGCCCGCGCCAATATCGGGCGTGCGTTGGAAATCCTCGATCGTGAGGGAGGCGAGCCGCCGCAGCCAGGCGACGAATTGCCCGAGGGCTATGTTCGCACGCGCTGAGCGCTGCACCGTTCTTTGCCACAAAGCCTGACAACGTGCTCGGCGCCGTCAAGGACAAGCCCTCCGGGTCGCGCTGACGCGCGATCCTTGACCGCGCCTGCGCGCGCTGTCCTTCTGGAGGCGTCGCTGCGAGGGGCGTCCCAAAAACACGACGGCCTGCGGCGCGTCGCGCAAGGGGCAAATGGAAGTGACGGCTTCAACGCGCCGCAATTGTCAGAATGGATCGGACTCTCGTAGCACGGTGTTGTCGGTGCGCGAAGATGAGTGAATCGGCGGATCGGTAAAACTGAGTCGTCTCAAGGCCCCTGTCTTCTAGAAATCGGCACAGGTTTGTGAACTGATCCCAAAATGTGCGATGTTTGCGTACTGAATCGCGCAGGAGTTCCAGCGGAACCTCAAAGCGTGGTCACCGCGATAGCGGCTCGAAATTCACAGGACTCCAGCTGGCGTTCATTTTAGAGACTTGGGCTCAATTCACAAACTTGCGGCCAGTTCGCAATCTTCGCCCACCAGTTCACTTATCTTCGCGCACCGACAACGGTGTCGCGGCATGCCGCGCTTTGCCGATTTGCTGCTAGCGGGGCGCTAGCTGAGCTTCGGCTCTGTTGTTGGAGTTTCTTCTTAAGTGCTTGATTTAATGGTGGGCGCGACAGGGATCGAACCTGTGACCCCTACGATGACAAAGAGGTTGACAACGAGAGGTCGCTCGCCTACTGGAATTGGAAGCGCTTCCAATATCCGATCAGAGATCATGGAAGCAGTGTGGGTTGCGCGGGAGTGCTCGCGGCAAGCTAAGGGGAGGAATAATATGGCCTTTTTCAACCAACGCGGCTTTACCCAGCCCAGCGCTTCGCGCTGGTCACGCTGGGCGGGCGCGGTATCGGTCATCGCATTGATGGCCGGATTTCCGGGCGCAGCGCTGGCGCAAACGGCTGACCCGCAATCCCCCGACGGCGTCGAAGTGGACGCCATCGTCGTCACCGGCATTCGCGCCGGCCTCGCCTCTTCTATCTCGACCAAGCGGGACGAAACCAGTATCGTCGAGGTCGTCACCGCGGAGGATATCGGCAAGCTTCCCGACGTCTCCATCGCGGAATCCTTGGCCCGCCTCCCGGGGCTGGCCGGGCAGCGGATCAATGGCGCCGCCGAAGTGATCTCCATTCGCGGGCTCTCACCGGATTTCACCACCACCTTGCTCAATGGCCGCCAGCAGGCGAGTTCGGGCGACAACCGCGCGGTGCAGTTCAACCAATATCCGTCGGAATTGCTGGCCAGCGTCGTTGTGTACAAGACACCCGACGCCACCATCGCCGGCTTCGGCCTCTCCGGCACCGCGGATTTGCGGACGGTGCGCCCGTTGGAATTTGGCGAACGGGCGGTGGCAGTTAATCTTCGCTTCCAAGGCACCGATGCCGAGCAGCTGAACGCCGATGTCGATACCTGGGGCAACCGGTTCAGCTTCAGCTATATCAATCAATTTGCCAACGACACCTTAGGCGTCGCGTTCGGCTATGCGCACCTGGATTCACCGTCGCAGAACCGGCATTTCAAGGCCTATGGCTACGAGAGGTTCAGTTTCGACCGCGTGCCGCCCGGCTCGCCCCCTCTCACGGCGCCTGTGCCGGTGGTGTTGCCGGAGCATGCGCGGACCGCGCTGCAAGTGAACGGCCAGGAAGTCTTCGCCTACTCGCGCGAGAACGTGCGCGACGCGGCTATGGGCATCATCGAGTGGGCGCCGAACGCGCAATGGCGCACCACGCTCGATCTCTATTATTCCCAGTTCAGCCAGGAAGAGACCATGCGCGGTTCGCAATGGTTCTCCAATGCCTGGAACGACGGCGATAACACGACGTTCACCGATGTGGTGACGGAAAATGTTGGCGGCACCCTGTTTGGGCAATCGGGCAGAGCGAGAAACATCAGGCCCCAGCTCCGCAACGACTTTAACACCCGCGATGACGAATTGTTCGCCGCCGGATTCAACACCGAGTATGAGTTGAGCGATTCCATCCGGATCGAAGGCGACTTGTCGTATTCGAAGAACACGCGCGATGAGCAGGTTCTGGAGACCTACGCTGGTTATGGCCTAGGCGTCGGCGGCGTCACAGGCGCTACCCCGAACGTGGGCAGAACCCTGGACACGTTTACTTTCTACCATCCCATTGAAGGCTTCCCGACCTATCGCACCGGGCTCGATTACGCGAACGCCTCGCAAGTCTCGCTCGGTGACCGTGCGCCCTGGGGCGGGTGGGGCCATGACGGCTCCATTCGCTTCCCGCACACGGAAGACACCGTCACGTCAGCCGAAATCGCCGCTGAGTTCGATCTCGACGGCATGTTCAATCGGATAGATGTGGGCCTCAATCTGACGTCACGGGAAAAATCGAAATTCGTCGGCGATTTCGATCTCTTCCTGAACGGGGTCAATCGTCAGCAAATCCTGGTCGATCCGCAATATCTGGTTCCGGCGACCTCACTGGATTTTGCCGGGCTCGGCCGGGTGTTGAGTGTGAATCTGCCGGCGGCTTTGGGTGTGTACTATAACCGGGCGCCAATCCTGGACGAAAATTTCTTCGACAAGACTTGGGATCTCAGCGAAGACGTGCTTACCGCTTATGTGCGGGCGTCGTTCAACACCGGCCCTTGGAGCGGCAATCTCGGCCTTCAAGTCCTCCAGCAGGAACAAGAATCCACGGGCGCAACTATCCGGCGCGAAGCCACGGGCGGCCCCCTTGTGCCTGTCACCGTTACCGCGGGGGCGGACTATACCGACGTCCTGCCCAGCGCCAACGTCATCTACGACCTTGGTGGCGGGCACCGCCTCCGCTTCGCCGCCGCACGCGTCGTGGCGAGGCCGCGAATAGAGGACATGCGCGCCAACGTCGTGCCAAGTCTGTCTTCTGTTGGGACTGGCGCGAACACACCGACGCCGGGCGCCGTTCTAAACCTGTGGACCGCACGCGGGGGTAATCCTGAACTGGAGCCCTGGCGCGCGAATGCTTTCGATCTGTCCTATGAATGGTACATGGACCGCACCAGCTATTTCAGCTTCGCTGTGTTTTATAAGGATCTCGACAATTACATCTTCGACCATAGGCAGGAGTTCGACTTTACCGGCATTCCGGTAAGCACAACCGTCGCCGCGCAGCTTACGGCAGCAGGCGTGACACTCAGTCCGCTAGGCACGATAACGCTTCCGGACAATGGCACGGGCGGATCGATCCACGGTTTTGAAATCAGCGGCGCCTACGACTTCGGCTTGCTGTTTCCGCAACTCGAAGGGCTGGGCATCGTCGCCAGCTACTCGCAAACCGAGTCGGAATTGAATCCGGTGACCTGCACCCGCATACGGCGCACACCCGCAGGCGTAAACACCCCAAACTGTGGGACCGAGGCGAACCCAGTTGTGGAGCAACCCGTTCGCATCCAAGGCTTGTCGAGCGATGTATTTAACATCACCGGCTATTTCGAGCGGGGCGGCTTCCAGGCGCGGGCGAGCTATCGCTGGCGCTCGCCATTCAAGGGCGAGGTCGAGCAATTGTTCGCGGCTGGGCGCGGCGCCACTGAAATCCTGGAAGACGAACAGGTCGATGCCCAGGTCGGCTACACCTTCCAGGAGGGTTCGCCGCTCGACGGCTTTGGCGTGCTGTTGCAGGTCAACAACCTGACCAATTCCCCCTATCGGACGCGCTTGGGCCTCGACACTGGCGGCACCCATACCGCCGACGGCGGCACCTTTCAGGAAACCTATGAGGAGTATGGCCGGCAATTCCTGCTTGGCTTTAATTACCGGTACTGATCCAGTCCCGGTTGCGCGCGGTCGGAGCAAATTCTGCCCGCGACGGATATCCCCCCTTGGCTCCGGGGCGGTCGCTTAGGCAGGCTGCTCCGGAGTCTTGTTTTTTTGGATGTGACGAATGCCGCGTTCTAGATGGAAACACGCCTTTTCGGGGTTGGCCATCGCGGCCATGCTCTGGGGAAGCTGGCCGAGCGTGCGCGCTCAGGAGGCTCATTCCGAAACCTTCGCGACGCCGCAAGTTGCAGCAGCCGCTCCAGAGCGCCTCGCCTTGTGGCCGGTTTCGGCGCGCGCGCGCCAGAGCGATCCCCTGCTGGAAGCGCGCGTCGCCGCCATCGTTTCGCGGATGACGTTAGAGCAAAAAATCGGCCAGATGACCCAGGCCGACATTCGATCGATCACCCCCGAGGACGTTCGCCGGCACTATATCGGCTCGATCCTGAACGGCGGCGGCGCCTGGCCAAACATGCAAAGGCGCGCAAGCCCAGCGGATTGGGCTGCGCTGAGCGGCGCCTTTTATACGGCGTCAATGTCGACAGACATGGCGACGCAAGTTCCCATCATCTGGGGAACCGATGCGGTTCACGGCCACAATAACGTCTATGGCGCCACCTTGTTTCCCCACAATATCGGACTTGGCGCCGCTCGCGACCCGGACTTGGTCCAACGCATCGGACGCAGCACCGCCCGCGCCGCGCGGGCCACCGGCATCACTTGGGTGTTCGCGCCGACGCTCGCGGTTGTGCAGGACCAGCGCTGGGGCCGCTCCTATGAGAGTTTCTCTTCCGATCCCGCCTTGGTGAGGGATTACGCGGCGCATTATGTGCGGGGGCTGCAAGGCGATCTGAACGCCGCCTCCGACGTGGTCGCCACCGCGAAGCACTTTCTCGGCGACGGCGGCACCTTCCGCGGCGCCGATCAAGGCGATACCCGCGTGCCGTTGAACGATCTCATCGCCACCCATGCGCAAGGGTATTACGGCGCGCTTGAAGCAAACGTGCAAACGGTCATGGCGTCCTACAATAGCTGGAATGAAACCGGCGCGGGCGAGCGAGGCGTCCGAATGCACGCCAACCGCTACCTACTTACCGATGTGCTCAAGAACCGGCTCGGCTTTGACGGCTTCGTCGTTTCCGATTGGAACGCCATCGAGCAAGCGCCTGGATGCAGCCGCACCTCTTGCCCGGATGCGATCAATGCCGGGATCGACATGGTGATGGTGCCCGAGGATTGGCTCGCGTTCATCCGCGATACCGTCGAAGATGTGCGTCGCGGCGCCATCCCCTTGAGCCGCATCGATGACGCGGTGTCACGCATCATCCGGGTGAAGCTGCGCTCGGGTCTGTTCGACGCCAACCCCGCCGCGACCGCCGCGGCGATGCCGGCCGATGCGATCGCCGACGCGGAACTCGCGCGCGAGGCTGTTCGCGAGTCTTTAGTGCTGTTGAAAGACGACCGCCGCGTCCTGCCGCTGCGCCGGGGGATTCGCCTCCTGGTTGTCGGCAAGGGCGCCGACAGCCTTTCCCTGCAATCGGGCGGCTGGTCGCGCACCTGGCAAGGGACCGAAAACACCAACGAGGATTTCGCCACCGGCGAAACCTTGCTGGCCGCCATCCAGCGAACTGTCGGAACCGAACGGGTGACCTACAGCGAGACCGCCGCGGGCATCAATGTGCGCCGTTTCGACGCCGTGATCGCGGTCCTGGCCGAGACGCCCTATGCCGAAATGCGAGGCGACATCGCATTCCCGGCCACCTTATCTCACAGCGCACGCTACCCGGAGGATCTTGCGGCGCTTGATGCGGTGTCCGGCCAAGGCGTGCCCGTCGTGACCGTGCTTTATTCGGGACGCACCCTGTTCGCCAACGATCTGATCAACCGCTCGGACGCCTTTGTCGCGGCATGGCTGCCTGGAACGGAGGCGGGCGGCATTGCCGACGTCTTGTTCCGCGCGCCGAATGGGGGCGTACAGCATGATTTTACTGGCCGCTTGCCGTTTGCCTGGCCGCGGACGCCGTGCGATTCGGTTGGACACGGCGCCAGATTTCCGATTGGCTATGGCTTGAGCTATGCGCGCCAGCGACGCGTTGGACGCCTGCCGGAGGCGCTCGCGCCCTGCGCGCAATAGTGTGAGGCGCGCGCGGGCGAACGCGCCCTCCAAGAAGGCGATGAGCGATGCAAGACCAAATCAAGTCCATCCTTATCGTGGGAGGCGGCTCCGCCGGCTGGATGACAGCGGCGCTGTTCTCGCACTTGTTTCAGGGGCTCTACCGCATCCAGCTCATCGAATCGGAGGAAATAGCCACCATCGGCGTCGGCGAAGCCACGATTCCCGCAATCAAGAAGTACAACGAACTGCTCAAGCTGGACGAAGCCGAGTTCATGCGCACGACCCAGGGCACGTTCAAGCTTGGCATCCAATTCAACGACTGGCTGAAGCCAGGAGCGAGCTACATCCACGGCTTCGGCGTGATCGGTCAGGACTGGGAATGGCTGCGCTGCCATCATTATTGGCTGAAGCTGAACCAATTGGGCGAAGCTTCCGATCTGGCCAATTACTCCATCAACACCGCAGCGGCCTTGCACAACAAGTTCGTGCGCGCGCAGCCGAATATGCCGGAATCGCCGCTGTCGCACATCGCGCACGCCTTCCATTTCGACGCCGGCCTCTATGCACAGTTCCTGCGCCGCTACAGCGAGACCCGAGGGGTGAAGCGGATCGAGGGCAAGATCGTCGATGTCACGCTACGTCCAGACGATGGGTTTATCGAGTCCGTGACCATGGAGAACGGCGCGATTGTCGACGCCGATTTCTTTGTCGATTGTTCCGGGTTTCGCGGCCTCCTGATCGAACAGGCGCTAAAGACCGGTTATGAAGACTGGACACATTGGCTTCCTTGCGATCGCGCGCTCGCCGTGCCCTGCTCGCGATCGGAGGATTTCACGCCCTATACAAGGTCCACGGCGCGGCCGGCGGGCTGGCAATGGCGCATTCCGCTGCAGCATCGAACCGGCAACGGCCACGTGTTTTCCAGCGCTTTCATGGATGAGGCCGAGGCCGAAAAGCTCTTGCTCGCCAACCTCGACGGCAAGCAGCTCGCAGAGCCCAATCGCATCCGCTTCACAACGGGAAAACGCAAGAAACTCTGGAACAAGAATTGCGTCGCGGTGGGCTTGGCGAGCGGCTTCCTGGAACCGTTGGAATCGACAAGCCTGTTCATGATCCAATCGTCCGTCGTGCGGTTGATCCGGCTGTTCCCGGATGGCGTCATCGATCCCGCGAACGTCGCTGAATTCAATCGCCAATCCGACTTTGAGTATGAGCGCATTCGCGATTTCATCATCCTGCATTATAAGGCGACGGAACGGGATGACAGCCCGTTTTGGCGCTATTGCCGCGATATGGAAATCCCCGCGACACTGCAGCGAAAGATGGACTTGTTCCGGGCCAATGGCCGCATCTTTCGCGAGGACGACGAGCTGTTCAGCGAAGAGAGCTGGATACAGGTGTTCCTCGGTCAGGGTGTCACTCCGCGCGGTTACGATCCGCTGGTCGATCTCAAGAGCACGCCGCAGATCGTGCAATTCATGGGCAACATCGAAAGCGTCATCGCCAAGTGCGTCGAGGTAATGCCAACACACGAAGCTTTTGTGGAGAAATTTTGCGACGCCAAGGCCGCGTCGTGATACGGACGCTTGGGATTTGGCTGTGCATGGCGCTTTGCTGCGCGGCGAATGTTCCCACCGCATCGGCGCAAGCGCAGGCGCCGCTGGCCTGGATCACCACCGCCGACGGGGTCGAGCGGCTTAAGCCTACACCGGTTGGAGCATGGCGGACGCCCGGCGCAAGCACGGCGGCGTCCTTGCGCGTCGATCCGCGACAGACCTTTCAGCGAATGGCGGGGTTCGGCGCCTCGATCACCGATAGCTCCGCCTGGCTGATCCGCCGGCGCATGAACGATCGCCAGCGAACGGACCTGTTGCAGGACCTGTTCGGGCGAAACCCGGGCCTCGGGCTGAGCGTCACGCGGCTGACCATTGGCGCATCGGATTTCTCGCGCACGCATTACAGCTACAGCGCTCACGATGCAGCACCCCTCGATCTGCGGGCCGCGCGCCGCGATGTCGCGCCGATCGCCCGCGCCGCCCGCCGCTTGAATCCGGAGCTTGCCATCATCGCCTCACCCTGGAGCGCGCCGGCCTGGATGAAGTCGAGCCAGAGTCTGATCCAGGGTTCGCTGCTGCCGGAGCATTACGACGCCTTCGCGCATTACCTGCGCGACTATGTGTCGGGCATGGCCGCACTTGGCGTGCGCGTCGACGCCCTAACGATTCAGAACGAGCCTCATTTCGAACCGACGAACTATCCTGGCATGCGCATGTCGCCGGCGCAGCGGGCCGCGTTCATAGGCCGCCACCTCGGTCCGTTGCTCGAGCGAGAGGGCGTGGCGGTAGAAATCCTGGAATGGGACCACAATTGGAGCGAGCCCGAGTCGCCGCTGGAGACCCTGCGCGACCGAGAGGCCGCTCGCTACATTGCTGGCGTGGCTTGGCATTGCTACGGTGGGGACGTTTCGGCGCAGTCGCTGGTGCATGACGCCTTTCCCGATATCTCCACTTGGATGACGGAATGTTCCGGCGGCGATTGGGATCCCATCTGGGGCAGCTCCCTTGTCTGGATGACACGCACCCTCATCATCGGCGCTACGCGGCATTGGGCGCGCGGGGTGGTGCTCTGGAACATTGCCCTCGATGAAGCGAGCGGGCCCCATCTCGGCGGCTGCGGCAATTGCCGTGGCGTCGTCACCATCGACCGGCGCACCGGGCATGTGACACGAAACGTTGAGTATTATGTACTCGCGCACGCGAGTCGGTTTGTAAGGCCCGGCGCCCGCAGGATCGGCTCGGAAACCGGTGTGGCTGGGCTTGAGAGCGTAGCCTTCCAAAACGCCGACGATGGCTCGATTGCGCTGATCGTGCTCAATGGCGCTAGCGAGGCCAGGGAGTTCGATATTCACGTCGGTGAGCGGGCGTTCGCGGCGCTCATGCCCGCGGGCGCGGTGGCGACTTTCACATGGACCACCCCAGGCGCGCAGCCGTGAAGTCGACCGGCGTCTCAGCGGCCTTTCTTTCAGTGACGACGCTCTTCTTCGCTTGGGGGTTCATCACCTCCAACAACGACCCGTTGATCGCCTCGCTCAAGGCAAGTTTCAGCCTGACCTACACCGAAGCGCTGATGACGCAATTGGTGTCGTTCGCGGCTTACGGGATAATGTCGCTGCCGGCGGCCGTTCTGCTCAATCGCTTGGGCGCGTTTGGCTCGATCATGATCGCGCTTGCCACCATGACGACCGGCTGCGCCCTTGTCCTTGCCTTGGCTCGCTATCAAAATTATGCGCTCATATTGCTGGCGCTCTTCGTTCTGGGCGTCGGCATCACCATTCTACAGGTCGCCGCCAATCCCCTGGTGGCCGCGTTGGGTCCCCCGGAAAGCAGCCACTTTCGGCTAACTTTCGCTCAGGCCTTCAATTCCCTGGGCGTTGTGATTGGGGTTAGCTTCGGCTCGCGCATCATGCTCGGCGAGGACGTTATCCGGGCGGGACATGCGCCAATCACCGACCCGGCTCAACGCGCACTTGCCCTCAATGGCGTCACGCATGCTTTTGGAATCATCGCGCTGTTTCTTGTCGGCATGATGGCTTTCACCTGGCTTTCCAGAAAATACATGCGCGCGGGCGACGCTGCCCGGGAAGGCGTCAGCTCTCCATTCGCGGCGTTACGGTCACGCTGGGCGGTTTTCGGCGCCATCGCCATTGGGCTTTATGTCGGCGCGGAGGTCTCCATAGGCAGCATAATGATCAACTTCCTCAACCGCGAGGACGTCTTGAACCTGGCGCTGGAGACCGCCGGGTTTTACCTGGCCAACATCTATTGGATGGGCGCGCTGGTCGGCCGCTTCATCGGCAGTTACCTGTTGACGCGCATTGCCGCACCCCTTCTGCTCGGCTGCGCGGCGGCGACGGCCGCGTTGCTTTGTGTGACCGTCGTGTTCACCAATGGTCCGATCGCCGCCTATGCGGCTCTGGCGGTTGGACTTTTCAATTCGATCATGTTCCCAACCATCTTCACGATAACGCTGGAGCGCGCCGGCGTCGCGCAATCTTCCACCTCGGGTCTGCTTTGTTTGGCCATCGTCGGTGGCGCAATTCTCCCCTACTCGGTGGGCATGATCGCCGATTACGTGAACCTATCCATCGCCTTCATCGTTCCAATGCTAGGGTACGCAATCATCACGCTGTTCGCCATGCTCGCAGCACAGGTGCGCCCGGTGCGGCTCGCGCAGTGACAACCTTGAGGACCATTGGAATGTTGCGCCAGTTTACGAAATTGCTGTTCGCAATCATGCTGTGGATGCACGCGCCGCAGGCGATCGCGCAACAGGCGCCGGCGCCCGATCGGTTCGCCGCCGAGATCGCAACCTTCGACGCCGCCGATGAAAGCCACATCGACCCTTGCGCTGTCGCCTTTGTCGGGTCGTCGAGCATCCGGTTGTGGCGCGGCCTCGATGCGGACATGGCGCCTTTCGCCGTGCTGAACAGAGGTTTCGGCGGCGCCACCATCGCCGACGTCAATTACTATTTCGGTGATTTGCTCGGCCGGCGCACGCCGCGGGCGATTTTTTTCTACGCCGGCGAAAATGACATCGCAAACGGCCAGGCACCCGCCGATGTCGTGGCTGGTTTTCGCCGCTTCCTCGAGTTGAAGGGCAATGCGCTTGGCCCAACGCCAGTCTTTTTCATTTCCCTGAAGCCTTCGCGGCAACGGTTCGCCCAGATCGACGCGCAACGGGAGGTCAACCGCGCCATCCGCCGGCTGGCGCGGTCACGCCGCGACCTTCGCTTCGTCGATGTGGCGAGCGCCATGATGACGCACGGCGAGCCCCGCGACATCTTTATCGAGGACGGTCTGCACATGAACGCCGATGGCTATGCGATCTGGACACGAATTTTGCGTCCGCTCGTCGCGCGCGCGGCGCGCCGCGGCGCCTGCGGAGCGCCCTCGTCATGAGCACCAACATGATGCGGCGCGTTGTCTTGCTGGCGGCAGTGATTCTGCTCGCGCTTTACAGCAGCGCGCAAGCGAAAGACGCCGCCGCGATCCGGGCGATGAGCTACAACATCCGTCTCGACACCGAGGCCGACGGCGCCAATGCATGGCCGCACCGGCGCGCCGCTTTGAGCGGACTGATGCGCTTCTATGCGCCCGATATTTTCGGCATGCAGGAAGTGCGGCTCCATCAGCGCGATCAATTAGCGGCCGACCTCGGCGACTACGTTTTTCTGGGCGTCGGGCGCGACGACGGCCGCGAAGGCGGCGAGTTCTCATCGCTAGCCTATCGCCGCGACCGCTTCAGGCTGATCGCACAGGGCGGGTTCTGGCTGTCGCCGACGCCGGACCGGCCTTCACGCGGCTGGGATGCGGCCTACCCGCGCATCGTAACCTGGGCGCGCCTTCGCGACCGGCATTCCGGGCGAGCTATCCTGACGCTCAACACGCATTGGGATCATGTCGGCCTCGAAGCGCGGCTGGCGAGCGGCCGGATGATCCGCGATTGGATAGAAGCGGAGCGAAGGGCCTGCGAAAGCGTGCTGCTGCTTGGCGATTTCAACGCGACGCCAAGCGAAGCATCGCACCAGGCGCTGACGCAATCGGGCGCATTGCGGGACGCCAGGAGCGCCAGCGAAACGCCGCCTTTCGGCCCAGCCGGCACCTTCAACGGCTTCGACATAATGCGCGCCGACGCCGCCCCTATCGATCACATTCTGGTCAGCCGCGGCGTCCGCGTTGTGCGTTACGGCGTGTTGACGCAGCACGATGGCGGGCGCTTGCCGTCGGATCACTATCCGGTGCTCGCCGATATCGTGACGCCGCGCTGCCGGGCGGATCGATGATGGGCGCGCACGGCGACGCCAGCGATCGCACCGCAAAGCCGAGGAGAAGGCTCGCATGGTCGGTCAAATAAGCCGCCGCGGCGCGCTCGGGCTTGGCGTCGGTGGCGCGGCG
>DPWD01000256.1 GCA_003526465.1 Hyphomonadaceae bacterium | reverse complement strand
GACGCAGACGACCATCGTCGCCCAACCCGCGCCGAACGTGCCTTACGAGGCCCAAACAGCACCGGCAGGCCAGTGATGCGCCGCCGCTCCTTCCTCCTCGCTGGCGCGACCGCTGCGCTCGCCGGCCCTGCCCTTGCCCAGTCGGGCGGAGGCGGGCAGGGAGATTCGGCCGGCTTTTCCAGCCGTGCGCCCAATCCCCATCTCTCACTTGAAGATGCCGTCGCCTTCGCCAAGCAGATCGAGAACGACCTGGCCGCGCGCCAAGCCCGGCTCGCGTTGGTTTTCCGCACTGGACGCCCGCGTTCGGCCTTACCGGAAGGGATTTCCTACACCCATGGCGCGTTCTGGGCCTACGTTCCGATCACCACGGCAGCGGGCGAGCAGGTGCGCGGCTATGCTGTCTACAACGAGTATTCCGGCGACGGCGTCTCGCTACCGCGCACGAACTCTTACCTGCATCAGGACTTTCCGCTCGATTTTGTGCGCGCTAGCGCGGTCGACGACGTGGCCGTCATCATCCCCTCGCCGGAAATGCAGCGCCGCATCCTTCACCTCATGGCTTCCCCGACCTACGCGCAATTGCATGTCGCCAGTTATTCGCTGGTGGCTAATCCGCTCAATGCGCGTCACCAGAACTGCAACGAATTCATGCTCGACGTGATCGGTGCGGCGGCGTGGGAAACCACCGATTACGACCAGATCAAAGCCAATCTGCGCCGCCATTTCCGGCCCACGCGCGTGCGCGCCAATCTGTTCGAGCGGGTGCTGGGTCCGATCGCCGACGAGCGGCTCAGGATGGACGATCAATCCGGCCGCATCGTCACCGCCACCTACGAATCCATGGCGGCGTTCATGCAGGAAAGCGGGCTCGGACAGGAAAGCTACATCCTGCAACGCGCCATCGCGCCGGCGGGATAAGCGCTTATCAACAAGCGCCGCCAGTCTTACAGCCTCGCAACGAGCATTGGGCGTTCGCCCCTGATAACATGCCGCTCTTCAGATGAGGAGCAGGTGCATGAGCCTTGAAATCTCAAAGATCGTGGAAGCCTTGGGCGAGGAAGCGCTCGGCAAGGCGGGCGAACCCGCCGGGCTCGACAAGCCGCAATCGGTCCGCGTCGCCAAGGCGCTCGCCGCCCACGCAGGCCTTGGCAACGAGAAAATGCTCGCGGCCGTCGCCGCCGATACGGGCCTCGACGAAGAGGTCATTGCGGCGATGTCCAAGCGGCTGATCGAGGTGGGAACCGAAAAGCTGATGCGGGAAAGCCCTATCGGCGCGGCGGTGGACACCGTGAAAGACAGCGCCATGGCCGCGTTGACCGGCGCCGGCGGCGAGGTTGGCAAACAAGCCGGCGGCTTCCTCAAGGGCCTGTTTGGAAAGAAGTAGCCGCGAGCCGTGGCGCAGGATCGGCGCGCGTGCTAGTCCGCGCGCCGATCAGCCATGACCGAACACCTACGCTCCGACTTTCTCCGCGCCATCACCGGGCGCGGCCAGCTCCACCAGTGCACTGACCTCGAAGGGTTGGACAAAGCCGCCAGCGCTGGCATCACCGGCTATATCGGCTTCGACATGACCGCGCCCTCGCTGCATGTCGGCAACCTCACCCAGATCATGTTCCTGCGCCGGCTGCAGCAGACCGGGGGCAAGCCGATCGTGCTCTTGGGCGGAGGCACCACGCGCGTCGGCGATCCTTCCGGGAAAGAAGAGATGCGCCAGCTCTTGAGCGAGGAGCAGATCGCAAAGAACGCCGCCTCCATTCGCGGCTGCTTCGAAAAATTCCTGAACTTCGGCGCCGGCAAATCCGACGCCATCATGGTCGACAATTCCGAGTGGTTGTTGAAGCTCAATTACATCGACTTCCTGCGCGACGTTGGCCGGCACATGTCAGTCAATCGCATGCTGACAATGGATAGCGTCAAGCTGCGGCTCGAACGCGAGCAGCCGATGAGCTTCATCGAGTTCAATTACATGGTGCTGCAGGCGTACGATTTCGTCGAACTATACCGCCGCTACGGCTGCCGCCTGCAAATGGGCGGCTCCGACCAATGGGGCAATATCGTCAACGGCGTCGATCTCGGCCGGCGCATGGGATGCGACTCGGAGCTGTTCGGCCTGACGCAACCGCTGATCACGACAGCTTCCGGCGCCAAGATGGGCAAGACCGCCCAAGGCGCGGTATGGCTCAACGCCGACATGTTGAGCCCCTACGAATACTGGCAATACTGGCGCAATGCCGAAGATGCCGACATCGGACCATTCCTGAAAGTCTTCACCGATCTCCCTCTTGTCGAAATCGCGCGACTGGAAGCGCTGCAAGGCGCGGAAATCAACGACGCCAAGAAAGTTCTCGCCACCGAAGCGACCGCACTGCTGCACGGGCGCGGCGAAGCGAACAAAGCGGAAGAGGCCGCGCACGCGACCTTCGAACAAGGCGCGGTGTCGGAAAATTTGCCGACATTTCCCATCACTTACTCCGAACTCTCGGCTGGATTCCGTGTTGCGGCGGCATTCGTGCGCGCGCGGCTAGTAAGCTCCAACGGCGAGGCCAAGCGCCATGTGGCGGCCGGCGCGCTCCGCGTGAACGATGCCATCGTCACCGACGAGAATGCCGGCATTAACGTCGGTGATCTGGTCGACGGCGCGATCAAGCTTTCGCTCGGCAAGAAGAAGCACGCATTATTGAAGGCCACCCCATGAAGGACCGCGTCCTCGCAGTCACCGGAGCAGCTGGCATACTCGGCTCGGCTTTGACGCGCCGGCTGGCCGGCGATGGCGCGCAGATCGTCGGCATCGATCTCGCCAAATCGTTCCCGGCCGACGCGCCCCTCGCACTCGCCCTGCCCGGCGTGGATCTAGCCGACCAAGCCGCCATCAACGCCGCGTTCGCGGCCATCGCTCAGCGTTTCGGCAAGCTCGACGGCCTCGCCAACATCGCTGGCGGCTTTCGCTGGGAGACGCTCGAGGGCGGCGCCATCGAGACCTGGGACAAGCTCTACACGATGAACGTGCGAACCGCCGTGCTGGCTTGCAAAGCCGCAACGCCGCTGCTGACCAAGGGCGGCGGCGCCATCGTCAATGTCAGCGCCAACGCCACCTCCCGCGCCGATGCCGGCATGGGCGCCTACACGGCTTCGAAGTCAGGAGTTTCGCGCCTTACTGAGAGCCTCGCCGCCGAACTCAAAGACAAGAACGTGCGCGTCAACGCCGTGATGCCCTCCATCATCGACACGCCCGCTAACCGCGCCGACATGCCAGATGCCCAGTTCGACCGCTGGGTAACACCCGAAGCGCTCTCGGACGTCATCTCGTTTCTACTTTCCGACGCGGCGCGCGCAATAACCGGGGCGCTGCTGCCGGTGACGGGGCGGGTTTAGCGCCAGGCCCGGATTTTCGCTTCGCGCAATCAGGGCGTGGGTGTTGACGTGGTGCAATTTGGAAAGAACCGGCGCTAGCCGCGCGCCAGATATTCCCCACGCAAACGCAGCGTCACCGGCCCAGGACGGCCGTCACCCACACGCACGCCATCTATCGCAATGACCGGGGTCGCGGGATTGCTGGCGGCGCTGATAAACGCTTCGCGCGCGGCGCGCGCCTCATTAATCGCGAACGCCTCCTCTATCACTTCGATGCCGAGCCGGCGCGCTGCTTCGGTCAGCGCCGCTCGCGTCACGCCATGCAGGAGGTCATGCGAGAGCCCTCGTGTGCGAAGTCGCCCCTCGGCATCGACGATCCATGCGTTGGACGAGGTTCCCTCCGTCACCAGCCCCTCGGGATCGACGAACCAAGCCTCAAAGGCGTCTGCCTCCCGCGCTGCTTGCCGCGCCAGCACATTGGGCAAGAGGTTGGTGGATTTGATATCGCGCCGCGCCCAGCGCGTTTCGGGCAGCGAAATCACCTTCACCCCCTCCGCGGCGCGCGCCGCGATTGCCGCCTGGTTTAGGTTCTTCGCGGTGACAATGATGGTTGGGGGCACGCTTGGGGAAGGAAAGACGTGATCGCGCGCCGCTTGTCCGCGCGTGATCTGGAGATAGACGATGCCGTCGCGCGCGCGGTTTCGGCGCATGGTCTCCCTGATGACGGCGCCAAGTGCGGCCTCGCTCATCGGCGCGGAGATGCGCAGCTCGTCGAGAGATCGTTGCAGGCGAGCGAAATGCCCCGCCTCGTCCCTCAACCTTCCGCCGCGCACCGCCCACACTTCATAGATCGAGTCCGCGAATTGGAGCCCGCGGTCCAAGATCGACACGCGCGCGGCGCGCAGCGGAACATAGGCGCCATCAACGTAGGCGACAGCGCTCATTCGCTCTCCGAACCCGCACGCCCGGGCGCCTCGACCCCAAGCGACTTCAGCTTGCGGTGAAGCGCCGAGCGCTCCATGCCGATGAACGCGGCGGTTTTCGAGATGTTACCGCCGAAGCGTGTAATCTGCACGTTCAGATACTCGCGCTCGAACCGCTCGCGCGCGTCGCGCAGGGGCATGGCGATGACTTCGTGCATGCCTTCGCGCTTGGCGTGGGAAGCCGATGGCCATGCCTCTGGCGGCAAATTGTCGACCGTCACTGGGGTGGCCGCATCGCCGGTCGCCAAGATCAGGATGCGCTCGATGACGTTGCGCAATTGGCGAACGTTGCCCGGCCAGTCGGCCGCTTGCAACGCGGCCAGCGTGTCCTCGCCGATCTGGCGCGCGGGAACCCCGGACATGCCCGCGAGCCGGCCGACGAAATAGCCGGCAAGCTCCGGAATATCGTCTCGGCGTTCCGCAAGGCTCGGCGCCCTGAGCGGCACCACATTGAGGCGGTGGAACAGATCTTCACGGAAACGCCCCTGCTCGATGTCGCCGCGAAGATCGCGCGAAGCCGATGACACCACGCGCACATTGACTTGGACGTCGGCGGACCCGCCGAGGCGGCGGAACCTTTGTTCGACGAGCACGCGCAGGATCTTCGATTGCGTCTCAGGCGGCATGTCGCCGACTTCATCCAGAAACAGCGTGCCGCCATGGGCCTGCTCGAATACGCCAATTTTTCGTGGCCGGCCCTCGGGACCGTCCTCGCCGAAAATCTCGTTCTCCATGCGCTCGGGCGCGATCGAGGCCGCGTTGATGGCCACGAACGGCCCGTCGGAGCGGGGGCTCGCCGCGTGCAACAGCCGCGCCACGAGTTCCTTGCCAGAGCCTGCGGGTCCCGCGACCAGAACCCGCGAATTGGTTTGCGCCACGCGGTCGATTGCGCTGCGCAGCGCGTTCATCGCGGCGGAGGAGCCGATCAGCTGATCGGAAGCGCCCGAGCGCGCGCGCAGTTCGGCGTTCTCCCGCTTCAGCCACGCCGCCTCCAACGCCCGCCCCACCGCCACGAGCAGGCGCTCGGCTGTGAAAGGCTTCTCCACGAAATCGTAGGCGCCCTTGCGGATCGCCGAAACCGCGGTTTCGATCGTGCCGTGCCCGGAAATGACCAGCACCGGCATATCGGGATCGATCTCCTTGAACGTCGCCAGCAGATCGAGCCCATCGATGCGGCTGCCTTGCAGCCAGATGTCGAGCACGACCAAAGCAGGCCTGCGCCGGCGCATGGCCTCGAGCGCCTCGTCGCTGTCGCGCGCGGCGCGGACCTGGTGTCCGTCGTCTTCCAGGATGCCGGACACCAGATCGCGGATGTCGGCTTCGTCGTCGATGATCAAGATATCAGAGGCCATGTCAGGAGGCTCCGGCGCTAATTTCTGCCGCGGCGATCGCGTCTTCGCCGCGTTTGGGGAGGACGAACCGCACAATCGCGCCGGGGCCAGGGCCGGGGGCGTCATCCAGTTCGATGAGACCGCCATGGTCTTCGATGACGCGCGCGACGATTGCCAGTCCAAGGCCGGCGCCTTTTGCACGCGTGGTGATGTAGGGCTCGATCAGCCGGTGGCGGTCCTTTTCCGGAAAGCCGAGCCCATTGTCGATGACTTCGAATTGCACGCCGAAATCCAGATCGCGCACGCGCAGCTTCACGAACCCATCCTTGGGCTCGCCGTCGCGTCCGCGCCGCGCCAGCACGCTCTCGGCGGCGTTCTTGACAAGATTGGTCAGGGCCTGGGCGATCAGCCTTTCATCGCACACCAGGCCGATCGGGGCGCTAAGGCCCTCCGCTTCCACGCGCACGTCGGCGAACGATAGACGCTGCCCAAACACAACCGAGCGCGCGATCTCGCTCATATCGGCGAATTGCATGTTCGGCGTCGGCATGCGCGCGAACGCGGAAAACTCGTCGACCATGCGGCCGATGTCGGCGACCTGGCGCAGGATGGTGTCGGTGCAGCGCTGAAAGGTCTCTGGATCGGAGGCTATCTCGGCGGCGTATTTGCGCTGCAGCCTCTCGGCGGAAAGTTGGATCGGCGTCAGCGGATTCTTGATCTCATGGGCTATTCGCCGAGCTACGTCCTTCCACGCCTCCTGGCGTTGCGCGGAGATGAGCTTGGTCATGTCGTCGAAGGTGAGCACGAGAGCGCCCTGGGATTCAGGGCTGGTGCGCACGCTGAGATTGACCGAACCGCCCTCGCGCACGAGGTCGACACGCTGCGGCGGGGTCTGGCCCGCAGGCGCCGGCTGATTCAGCAATTCCGCGAATTCCGGCGCCACGTCGATCAAGCGCCGTCCCACCAGCTGGCCATCGCCGGCGCCCAGCAGACTGGCAGCGGAGCTGTTGGCGGCGGTGATGCGCCCGTCACGGTCTAGCCCGATGACGCCCGCGCTCACCCCCCCGAGCACCGCCTCGATGAACCGCCGGCGCGCCTCCACCGCCTCTTGCGCCAACAAGAGATCGCGCCTCTGCGTCTCCAATTGAGAGGTCATGGTATTGAATGTGGTCGCGAGCACCTCGACTTCATCGCGCTCATCGCCGACGGAGACGCGCGCCTTGAGATCCCCCGCGGCGACGCGGCGCGCAGCGCCAACCAGACGCCCTATAGGCGCAGCCACACGAGAAGCGCTCGCCAATCCAAGCCAGGCCGCGCACAAAAGCACCAGCACCGCCGTAGACATATAGGCAAGCCCGAACAACCCGCGCAGCGAATCCTGCTGTTGCCGGGCGGTGCGGTAATCTTCCACCGATTGATCGAAGTCGCGCAACTGCGCCACCAAACCGGGGGCGATCTGGCGCGACACCAGCAAATAGGCGTCGTCGTAGGCAGACAGCTTGAACAGTGCGACGAGGCGATCGGAATCCTGATCGAAGAGAATTGAAACCTGCGCTGCGTCGGCCGCCGCAAACGCTTCAGTGGATGGCGGCGGATACGAGGCGGCGGCCTCCGATTCCGCGCGCGCCAGCACACGACCCTGCCGATTGATAACGTAGGCGGAAGGAAGATTTCGCCGTTCGGCTTGCGCCGCTAGGAAAGCGCCGTAGCGCCCAGGGTCGTCCACGAGCCCGGCGCGGGCCCGGTTCATATCCAGGGCCATGGCTTGCACGTCAGCGCCCAGACCGCCCGACGCGAGATCGACATAGGCGCGTCCGACGTGAGCGGCGTTTTCGATCGTACCTTCCACGCGCTGACTGAACCAGCGCTCGAACCCTTGTGAGAAGGTGATCCCCAAGAATGCCGCGACAACAACCGCCGGCGCCAGCGCGGCCAGGCTGAACAGCCCCGCGAACCGCATATGCAGCTTCGCCCCGGAAGCCGCCGAGCGCCACTCGTTGGCGATGCGCATGATGCGGTGCGCCAGGATCGCCGCCAGCCCAAGCGTGATCAGCAGGCTGGCGAGCAGCGTCGCTCTAATGATCGAACTCGCCTCCCGCGCGAGCCCCTCGCCCAATACAAGCGCGATGATAGCGCCGCCGGTAAGCGCTGCCGCAATCCCCGCCCCAATCGCAAATGTCAGCGCGCTGCGGCTGCGCGGCCGATCGCTGAAGACGCGGTCGGCGTCGATGGCGTCTGCGGAAGCAAGCGGCACGGTCTCGGGGGCCTCCATGTTGCGCTAGCGCAACATGTGTTGGCCGAATATCACGTTGTGGTCAATCTCGGGCGCCAGTTGGGAGTCCGAGCGCCTGGATCTTCTTGCGCAGGGTGTTGCGGTTGATCCCAAGCACAGCCGCCGCCCGGATTTGGTTGCCCCTGGTCGCCGCCAGCGTGCGCGCAATCAACGGACGTTCGAAATCAGCCAACAGCCGGTCATAGAGGCCCGCCTCGGGTAGTCTTGGTCTCACATCGGCGAAGGCGCGCTCGACACTGTCCGCAACCGCCGCCTCCAGGCCGCCAAATGCTTCGGGCGCGGGGGAGACGCGGTCTATCATTGCGGCGATATCGCCGGCATTGATGAGCGGGCCGGGGCTCATGGCGGCGGCGCGGCGCAAGACATTTTCCAGCTCTCGCACGTTGCCCGGAAAATCGTGCGCCTCCAATGCCTTCACCGCGGACGCGTCGAGCGCTTTTTCCGGCAATCCTTCGCGTTGCGCGCGCAACAGAAAGGTGCGCGCCAGGTCGGCGATGTCGTCCGCGCGTTCTCGCAGCGGTGGCAGACGAATGACGACAACGCTCAGCCGCTGCAGCAGATCTTGGCGAAAACGATCCTGACGCGCCAAGCCCGCTGGGCTTCGCTGTGCGCTGGCGACCAGGCGAACATCGCGCGGCTCATGAGCGCTGTCGTCGTTCAGGCGCCCCGCCAAGCGCGACTGGCCTTCTGGCGACAGATCATCGATGTGCCGCAACAACAGCGTCCCCCCGCGCGCCCGCACATAAGCCCCGTCCGGGCCGAATACCTCCGCCTCGATTTGCGCCGCACTCAGCCCAGCCACGCTCGCCGCCACGAACGGACCGTGCGCCTGCTTGCTGTTTTCGTGCAGGGCGCGCGCCACGCGGGTCTTGCCCGTACCGCTTTCGCCCTCGATCAGAACCGCAAGATCTGAATTGGCTACCTTCGCGATGGTGCGAAACGCCTCCTGCATCGCCTGCGATCGCCCGACAAGCGGCAGGTTCTCGTCGCGCGCGGCTTTCTTGATAGAAGCGCGGATCGCTGCATCGGGGCCTCCCGCCAGCGCTCGCCGCACCGACGCGATCAGAACGTCGAGATCGAACGGTTTCGGAACGTAGTCGAACGCCCCGGCATTGGTCGCTGAAAATGCGGTGGCCACCGTCGATTGCGCACTCATCACAATGACCGGCAAGTCCGGACGCATCGCGCGGATCGATGGCAAAGCGTCGAAGACGTTTTCGTCGCCCATATAGACATCGCTTAAAATTACATCGCCTTCGCCTTCCTTGGCCCACTTCGCCAAAGTCGCAACATTGCTGGTGGCGCGAACGGCGAAGCCCTCTTTGGCCAAGGCCTGCGACAGCACGAAGCGAATGGAAGCGTCGTCATCGGCAAGTAGAATTTGATTGGTCATGGCGGCGTCTCGATTGGCAGAAAGATGCGAAAAACCGTGCGGCCTGGCTTGGAATCGACCTCCATGCGGCCATCGTGGCGCGCCACGATCTCCGCGGCCACCGCCAGGCCCAAACCCATACCGCCGACCTTGGTGGTGGCGAAGGGCTCAAACAAGCGCTCGGCCATCCCCGGATCGACTCCGGGACCGTTGTCGGCGATCTGCACTTCGAGTTGCGCGCGCGCTACGCCGTCCGGTGCATTGCGCACATGGATGCCAGGCCGGTAGGCGGTGACGAAATCGATGCGCGCGCCATCCTGGCCGGCGAGCGCTTCCGCGGCGTTCTTGGCGATGTTCAGAATCGCCTGAATAAGCTGATCCTTGTCGCCGCGCACTGGCGGCAGGCTGGGATCGTAGTGTTCACGCACGCTCAGATCGGCGCCGCCTGGTTGTACGAGCTTACGTACGTGATCGAGAACCTCGTGAATGTTGAGTGTCTCAAACTGCGCCCGCGCGAACCCCCCAAGGGGATCGATGCGCTCGGTCAGGCGGTGGATGCGGTCGACCTCGGCGCAGATCAGCTGCGCCAACGCGCCAGCCTCGCTTGCGCTGCCGCGCTCGATCAGCTGGGCGGCGGCGCGAATGC
>DPWD01000280.1 GCA_003526465.1 Hyphomonadaceae bacterium | reverse complement strand
ACGCGCGCAACGATGCGCACGAGGTCGTCGTCGCCGAGTGCGAACACGGCGTCGACGAGATCGTGACGCTTGCCTTGATCGCGGAGCTGGACTTTGAGGCGATCGGCTAGGAAGACGAGGATCTCCTTGCCCAAAAACTCCTGTATATCAGACGATGACTTCGATCCGGCGACCCAATGTCTTCGTTCCCAATTTTTGTACAGCGCAACCACTGAGAGACGATTATTGGCTTGAAGCATGATGCGCACGGCACCCAACGCCGCGCGTCTCAGCGCATACGGATCGCTGCTACCCGTCGGCCTTTCATTGATCACCCAGAAACTTGCCAGCGTATCGAGCTTGTCCGCCAGCGCGAGCGTGATGGCGACGGGATCGCTGGGCACGCGGTCGTTGGGGCCGAGGGGGCGGTAGTGATCTTCGATGGCGGCGGCGACGCTTTCTCCACCCCCGCCCCCTTGCGGGGCGGGGGCAGGGGGTGGGGGGCGAGCAGACACGTCCGGCGCCTGCGTGTTTGCACGCCCCCCCTCACCCTGCCCTCTCCCCCGCAAGGGGGGAGAGGGTTCAGAGCTTATCTCCGCCAGCGCGCGGCCGATTTGCCCCTGCAGTTCAGGAAACTCGCCGACCGTCTCCGTCACCAAATCCATCTTGCACAACTCGGCCGCACGTTCGACCAAAGCGACATCCGCGCCCGTCACCGCGCAGAGCTCCACCGCCAGCGCCTTCATCCGCTCGACCTTGTCCCACACGCTGCCGAGCTTTTGGTGGAACACGATCTGCTTGAGTTTGTCGCGGCGCGCGTCGGTGTAGAGCGGCGTCTTGCGGTCCGTATCCCAGAAGAAGCGCGCGTCGTTGAGGCGCGCCGACAGCACGCGCGCATTGCCGGCAGCGATCGCCTTGCCGCCGTCCTTGGCTTCGACGTTCGCCACCACGACAAAATGCGGCGCGAGCTTTTGCGTTCTCGGATCGCGCACGGCGAAATATTTCTGGTGCGTGCGCATCGAGAGCCGGATCACTTCGCCGGGCAGATCGAGGAAGGCCGGGTCCATGTCGCCGAGCAACACCACAGGCCATTCGACAAGCCCCGCCACCTCTTCGAGCAGGCCAACATCCTCAACCAGTTCGAGCTTCTTCTCCGCACAAAGCCTGCGCGCGCTTTCGAGGATCGCCGCCTTGCGCGCTTCGCGGTCGATCTCGACCTTGGCGGCGCGCAGCTTGGCGGCATAATCAGCGAAATCCTTGGGGCGGATCGCGTCGGGCGCGTGGAAGCGATGGCCCCAGGTCTGCGCTTCGCTGGGCACGGCATCCACCGCAATCTTTACCGGCGCGCCGGCGAAGATGCATAAGATGTTCTGCAGCGGGCGCACCCATTGCAGATCGCCCTCGCCCGAACGCATCGATTTCGGCCACGGAAACCCGCGCACGATTTCCGGCACGATCTCTTGCAGAATAGCGGATGTCTCACGCCCCGCGCGCGCGATGCGCGCGACGTAGAACGCGCCCTTCTTGTCCTCAACCACTTGCGCCTGATCGATGGAAGCGAGCCCCGCGCTTTTCAAAAAACCCTGGATCGCCTGATCGGGCGCGCCCACGCGCGGGCCCTTTTTCTCTTCGTTCACATCCGCGGCTTTGGCGGCGAGATCGTCGATGACAGCGCCTATGCGACGCGGGGAAGAGAAAGTCTTAATCGCACGCTCTCCCAGCCCCGCGGCCTTAAGCTTCTCACCCAAAGCGCGCGCCAAATCCTCCTCCGCGCGCTTCTGCATGCGGGCGGGAATTTCTTCGGAGAGAAATTCGATGAGGAGTTGGGGCATCAGTCGTTCTCAACAAATCGGAGAGCGGTAATGCGGCCTCCCTCGATGATGCCCGTGGGCACGCGCCCCCCGCAAGCATGAGCTACGGACACTTCCAAGACGGCGCCTTCCGATTGCCGAAAGCGCTCATGTAGGCTCTTGAGCGACTCGCCAGGAAAAGCGCTCGGCGCTGAGGCGTAGGCCAGGTATTTGGAGTGATACCACTCCAGCGGATCTGGATTTGCAATCTCCTCGCCTACCTCCGCCCACTCGCCAGGATGAACGCGGTTGCCGAAGGCGCCCACAAACGGCGGTGAGAAATTGCGTTCGAACTGAATTGACAGCGTTCCGCCTTCGTCGGGCAACCACTCCGCGCCCGACTCGGAAAGCACAAAGCAGTCCGACACCAACGCCATGGGCCAAAGCTTCGCATGCAGGCTCGCGGGTGGATTGCTGGCCCAGCCATCAACGCTTTCCGTCTTGATGGTCTTCACACGAAACCGCAATGGCGCCGTTTCCATATTGCTCACGCCCCCGTATCCGTTTCCGCCCAAGCGCTCGCGCCATTTTTCGCCAAGGCGCCCACGCGCGTGAAGCGTTTCTTGGCGCGGACATTTGTGCGCACGCGATCCTTCTGGCGCTCCTCGCCGCATGCTGCCGCCCAGCCGCGACCACGTTTTTCGGCGCGCGTGCTTGCGAACTGCGCGGCGGCGCGCGCCCC
>DPWD01000393.1 GCA_003526465.1 Hyphomonadaceae bacterium | reverse complement strand
TACGAGCGCGCGGCGCAGGAGCCAGGCGCCGGCGGCGATCATCGGGGCCGAGAGCAGCATGCCCATGGTCACGTAGCCTTGCAGCGCCTCGGGCATGTGCGCGTCCGGCTCGCGCACGAATTCCAGCAGGAAGCGGAAAACGCCGTAGCAGATCAAAAACAGCCCGGTGTTGAAGCCGGGACGCGCGAGCGATTGGAAGCGGAACGTGGCGAGGTTGACAATAACGAAGAGCGCGACGCCTTCGAGGGCTGCTTCGTACAATTGGCTCGGATGGCGCGCGGTTTCGTTGCCGTAGCTTACCCAGGCGCGTTCCACCCAATTGTATCCGCCCTCGGGAAACACCACGCCCCAGGGCGCGTCTGTGTGACGGCCCCAGAGCTCGCCATTGATGAAATTGGCGATGCGCCCGAAGAAAAGCCCAATCGGCGCGGCCGCGGCGGCAAGATCGCCCAGGGCAAGCATCCCAACTTTGTCGACCTTCGCCTTCTCGAGCGCAGTTTTGGCCTCTGCTTTCAGGATCCACTGATTGCTGCCGAAGCGCGCATATTCGCGCTTCTTGCCTTCGGGCAGTGTTGAGGCAGCGTGCTTCGATGCAAGCTTTGTGTATTGCTCGTAGTTGACGTGTCGGCGCTGCGTTAAGTTAATTTCGACGCGCGGGCGTAGTTTGACGTCCAGCTTGTAGGCAAAGAAAAAGACTGCAAGGCCCACCCCGATCAGACCACCGTGGAAGGCCATGCCGCCTTCCCAGATACGCAGCATGGCGAGCGGATCGGCGGCGATCTTGGCGCGCTCCGCCGCGACGGGCAGCATATAGAACAGAATGTAGCCGATGCGCCCGCCGAGAATGACCCCGAGCGTCGCCCAGAAAAGGAAGTCGTCGGCTTGGGGAACGCTGACCGAGGGCTTACCCGGCGTCCACAATTGTTGTCGCCGGATTAGGTAGGTCATCCAGCGCCAGCCTAACAGCAGGCCAACAATGTAGGCCAGAGCGTACCAGCGCAACGGGAACGGGCCGACATGCAAGGGTCCCAAATCGAACAAGTGCGGTATGCTCAGCGCCGCCGGGTCGATTTGGGGGAATTGAATGGCTGCTTCGATCATGCGCGCACACCCTGTGTGAACCATTGGCCGCATTGTGCTGGCCCGGCGCGCTTTCTAGGTAGGCTCAGAGGTCCGGTCCACATGCAAACGCAAAGCTCTGTGTTCGACGATCTGGCGAAGCTGCTCACCGGCGCCATGGGCATGGCCCAGGGCGCGGGGGAGGAGGCCAAGAGCTTCATGCGCGCCCAGGCCGACCGCTTCGCCGCCGAAATGGATTTGGTGTCGCGCGACGAGTTCGAGGCGGTGAAGGAACTGGCGGCGCAAGCGCGGGCCGAGGCGGATGCGCTGCGGGAGCGCGTGGCCGCGCTGGAGGCGAAGCTCCGGGGCTGAGGATGCCGCCCGAGTGTTTTCCGCCGAAGTCAACCTCGGTAAGCAATAGGTAATATCCCGCGCGCTCTTCTAGTCCCCGAGGGTCGATTCGAGCGCGCGGCCAAGCGCGCCCCGAGGGAGGAGCAGGCGGCGCGGGGGCGTCGTCCATTGGAGCGCGAAGGGGCAAGCTCATGGACCTTTATCTCGACGACGAAGCCGAAATTTCCGGCGACCCTCTGGAAACCGTGGAAGCGGTGATTTCCTCGGACGATCGTTTCCAGCACGAGCGCTCCGAGGACGGCGACCTGCATTTTGCCTTCAAGAGCGCCTGGGGCGAGACCATCGGCTATTTCAGCTTTCGCCAGGAATTGCCGGCGCTGTTGTTCACGCTGGGGTTCGACATCCAGGCGCCGAACTCGCGCCGCGTCGAGGCGATCCGCCTTGCCGCATGCATCAACGAGAATTTATGGCTTGGACATTTCGATGTCTGGTCCGACGACGGCACCATTATTTTCCGCCACGCCATGCCGATGATCGGGCGCGAGGATATTTCGATCGGCGAAGTGCAGGCGATGCTAGCAGCAGCGCTCGATGCAGCCGAGCGGTTCCAACCGGCGTTTCATTTCGTCATACTGGGCGGGATGAGCGCGGCCGACGCGGCCGCCGCCGCTTTGTTTGAAACAGCCGGAGAGGCGTGAGCGGACTTGACGCCCCCTCAATCGCACTGGTCGGCGCCGGCGCCATGGGCGGGGCGTTGGTGCGCGGCTGGATCGAGGCCGTGCGCAAGGGCGGGGGGCTGACGCTCACCGTCATCGAGCCGAACTTCGATCCCGCACTGCAGGCCGAACTCGAAAGCGTCGGCGCCGTGCTCAATCCCCCGGACGCAGGCCCTGTCGATGTGCTTGTGCTCGCGGTGAAACCGCAAGCCTTCGCCGAAGCCGCCAAGAGCGCGCGCCGCTTTGTCGGCGCCAACACCTGCGTGCTCTCGATCATGGCGGGGATCACCATCGAAAAGCTCTCGCGCGAGCTGGGCGGCGAACGCGTGGTGCGCGCCATGCCCAACACGCCTTCGCGCATCGGCCGCGGCATCACCGCCTACGTCCCATCTCCCGCTTGCGGGGAAGACGACAAAGCTCTGGTCGCGCAATTGCTGGCGCCTTTGGGCGAAGTCGAGCCGATGGCCGCCGAGCGGCTGATGGATGTGGTGACCGCGGTGTCCGGTTCTGGGCCGGCTTATGTGTTCTTGCTGGCTGAGGTGCTTGCGGTTGCTGGCGAGCAGGAGGGGCTAGACAAGGAAACCGCGATGCGGCTCGCCTCGCGCACGGTGGCCGGTGCCGGCGCACTGATGCTGGAAACCGGCGAAAACCCGAGCGTGCTGCGCAAGCAGGTCATGTCCCCCGGCGGCACCACCGAAGCAGCGCTCGACATCCTCGCCGCCGCCGATGGCCTCGGACCCCTTCTGCGCCGCGCCGTCGCCGCTGCTGCAAAACGCTCGCGCGATCTGGGGAAGGCGTAGCGACGCTCCAGCGGGGCGGTTAAATCTCTTAGGAACGTGAATTTAGGCTTGCCGGGTCCGGGCAGCGAGGATCGCCTGGGCAGCGCGGCAAACGCGAAACCACGGTGCAGCGCCCAGCCAGCGCCTCTTCGTCGGAGCAGAGAGCCTCTGCGCGGGCCGGCGGCGGAACAGGGATCGTCGGCAGATCCCTATAGTCCTGCGGCGGCGAGTAGTCCGGCATCGGCTCGATCCGAGGCATGGGCTCTACGCGCGGCATAGGCTCCATAGGCCGGATGGGTTCTGCGTGAACGCCGTGCTGCGCGGACGCAACCGGCGCGAGCAGCACGCTGGCCACAAATACCGCTGCAAACATAAGTGAGGTCTTTTTCACCATTTGAACCTCCTCATGCGCGCGTCTCCTATTCCGGCGTGACGGGATCGGGTTGAGCCTGGGTCGGATCGGGGCAGCGTGGATCGGGGCCCGGGCAGCGGGGCAGACGGTCGATGCCCCCGCCGCGGCCCTGGCCCGCCACAT
>DPWD01000060.1 GCA_003526465.1 Hyphomonadaceae bacterium | reverse complement strand
CCTAATCCCCACCTCGCCGGGCCATTGAGTTTCTCGTTTCCTCTCCTCAATGCAAATCACACTCAAACCACATCTCCTGAACTGTTCGGCCGTTGGATCCTTGAGCCTCCCTACAGAAGACGGGCCGACTCTAACGCGGCGCGGATGCGGTCGGATAGATTCGGGGAAGTGCTTGTTTTTATTGGACGGAAGCAGGGATAGATCGAAATCTATCCCCGTATTTCACTCGCCCGGGGAAACACACTCAACGGCGTGGCGCCGCCAAGCGCGCCGGCGTTCGCGTCCCGCCGGGGGCAAACAAAGCTAAGTGACAAGCGGGCGGCGGCGTGTTGTACAGGGGAAAAGTGTGTGTCCCCATTTCAAACATGTCCAAACGCTCGCACGTCCTTCAGGGCATATTGGTCGTATTTGAAAGCCAAGTTGGATCGGATATCATGTTGCACTTTTACGGGTTTGGCCGGGGGCCGCTGCAAGACCCAGGGAATCCGTTGAGTGGCCTGATTGGGAATCCAATGGACCAAGCGGTCTGGACCGGCAATGCGAAAGCGTTCGGTTGGAATGAGGCGCAAGGGATTGCCCGCGTTATGAATGGCAATGGAGTAATGGTCACCACCCAGATCGGAAATAGGCATCTGCCGGATCCCACAAGGTGACGGGCCGACGCACTGTCACAGGCACACTTTTCGTTGGCGCGCTGTTCGCTTGTCCCGAGTTGCTTTTTTATCCGTGGCTTACTCTTTCTGGGCTCCTGCACGCAGCCGCGATTGGCGCGGCCACCGTTGCATTGATTGAATCGCCCGCACCACCGACTCTGAAATTTGCCGGACTTGCAGTGCTTCTCATTGCTTTCATGGTGCCGCCCCTTATAGCTGATAACCTATGGTCCCTCTGGCAGGCTCAAATTCGAGACGGGGGTGAGCTTGGATTGCTTTATCATCTGGGCCGATACGCTGGACTTTTTTCCTTCCGTGCCGCTCTCTTCGTGACCATCTCAATAATCGTCGCCACTGCCATGCACCGGCCCTGGGAACCTCGTAGGGAAGGATGAAGGCTGGCCGCGCTGCCGGATGTGATCGGGCAGAGGCCATTTGGCACGGAAACTAACCTCATGTTGCTCAATCTGGAAGATATTAGGCGGAGGCTCGATGTGCTTGCAGCGCACTCTGAATTTGACCTTCAGGACCTTCGGCTGCGCGGGCCGGGCCTGCGCTCGTCGGATTTCGACCGAATTGAGGAGGTCCTGCGCTGTAAGTTGCCCGCTAGCTACCGCGAAATCGCATCTGCCGTGAACTTTGGTTATTTTACCCTCGGTTCAGTCCAGTTCGGCAGCGGTCGGTACTCGCAAGCGGACGCGCTTATTGCCCACAATTCGCCCCCCCTATGGTGGGGCGATGGTGAGCGACCTGCCAACTTCATCAGCATTGGCGGCGGTGACCCCTACGTTATTTTGCTCCGGCTCAGCAACGGGTCCATTCTGGCATTCGATAGCGACCTCAGCTGGAAGACAGCGAGTGTTGTTGCGTCGGACATCGCGCTCTTCCTCAGAGGACTCGCCACGGCGTACTTTTTGCGCAAAGAGAAACCGGCGTCTTCTTCTGCCGAAGCGCTAAACAGGGCTGTTGGGGGCGAAAGCAGCGAGTTTTGGCAAATCGCCTTGTCCTAAGCGGTCGCAGCTGCAGCGACACATTGGCCGGCGGCGCTGGCAAGGGCTTGGGCCGGCTACTCAGACGAGCGTCTATAATTCCACCAGCACAATTACGACATCGTCGGCGGCCAGGCGCAGCTGAAGAGCGTCGGCATCGTGTCGCTTCCGAATATTCCCAACTCACCGAATTCGGCGATAGCGCCGATGCAACCCGCCCAACCTCGCTTCGCTGACAATGCGTCCCCTCCTCTCGATGGTCCTGCCGAGCGGCGTCTCCTTGCCCAGGGCGAGATGAGTGCGGTCGCTATTGTAATAGGCCACATAAGCCGCCATCAGCCGCCGCGGGTGTTCAGCGCCAAGGACCACAACGTGATCGAGGCATTCGCGCCGGATTGAGCCGATCAGCCGCTCGACATGCCCGTTCTGCCAGGGCGAAGCGGATAATCTCCGGGGACACACACTCACGGCCGTGGCGCCGCTAATCTTTCGCAGGCGTTCACCTGAGTGTGTGTCCCCACCCAACAGTATTTCGTTGCCGGCGCGGCGCGTGTATGTCACCTCCGCCCCCCATTCACACAAGCGCGCCATGAAATTTCTCGACCAGACCAAGATCATCATCCGTTCCGGCAATGGCGGGGCGGGGTGCGTCTCGTTTCGGCGCGAGAAATTCATCCCCTATGGCGGCCCCGATGGCGGCGACGGCGGCAGGGGCGGCGATGTCTGGATCGAGGCCGTCGATGGCCTCAACACCTTGATCGACTACCGCTATCAGCAGCACCACAAGGCCGGCACGGGCGGCCACGGCATGGGCCAGAACCGCCACGGCGCCGATGGGCAAAGCATTACGTTGCGCGTGCCGACCGGAACCCAGGTGCTGGACGAGGACAACGAAACGCTGATCGCCGATCTCTCCGAAGCCGGCATGCGCGTGCTGCTGGCGAAAGGCGGCAATGGCGGCTTTGGCAACGCGCAGTTCAAGTCTTCGGTGAACCAGGCGCCGCGCCACGCCAATCCGGGGCTCGAAGGCGAGGAGCGCACGCTGTGGCTGCGGCTGAAGCTGATCGCCGACGCCGGCCTCATCGGCTTGCCGAACGCGGGCAAATCGACCTTGCTGCGCGCAGTGAGCGCTGCGACGCCGAAGGTCGCCGATTATCCGTTCACCACGCTGCACCCCCATCTCGGCGTCGTCACCATTGGCGAAAGCGAGCGCTTCGTGTTGGCGGATATTCCGGGATTGATCGAGGGCGCTGCGGAAGGCGCGGGGCTGGGCACGCGCTTTCTGGGCCACGTCGAGCGCTGTGTTGCCTTGGTGCATCTGATCGACGCGACAACCGATAGCGCGACCGAAGCGTACCGCACCGTGCGCCACGAGATCGAAGCTTATGGCGGCGAACTGGCGGCCAAGCCCGAGCTCGTCGCGCTCAACAAAACCGATGCGCTGACGCCCGCCGAAGCCAACCGCAAACGTAGCGCACTCGCACGCGCCATCGGCAAGGAAGTGCGGCTGGTGTCGGGCGTCTCCGGCGCGGGGGTGCGCGAGCTGATGAACGAGATCGCGGCGCTATTGCGCGCGCGACGGGGGGAGGAAACGCAGGCGCGCACGTCGCCAGCCGGAGAATGGGCGCCGTGAGACTCGTGCGCCGACCCCTAATAGTGGCTGCCTTGTTGTGCCTCGGTGTACAGCCGCTCGCGCTCGCCCAGCGGCCATCAATAGTGACCGGAACACATCGTGAGCCCGCAGCAATAAGACAAGTTGCTCCCAACATCTTTGAAGCATCGGCGCAGCTAAAGAACGAGCCTGCGATGCTAACGTGGTCGATTGAAAACGACCGAGTTCGGGCAATGCTCGCCAAGATCGGCGACCGGACGTTCGATATCACTGCCGCCTACCAGCGCGTAAACGATGCGACCCCACCGATGTCCGTTAGCTTCCTTGTTCCTGGCGTCGATTCTTATGCAACCGAGTGGCAGCACTCATACGGCCTCGATGGAAGCGGGAGCATTGTGTTTATCGCTTCGTCGGTCCCGGGCGAAGATGCAGATGCGATTGGCGTCGGGACATACGGAATCCACAGTGTTGCCGGGTTGACGAACGCTGGCAGCTGGATGGAGCACTAAGTGCGAGCGCGAAGTACAGCACTAATAACGGTCCAGCGACCGCAATTCCCTATCGAGTTCCTGTGCGCTACGCGGATCCATTGGATGGCTTTCCAGCCACTTCATGTGCTCGCCCCAGGCATAGGGCGCGCCATGCATCGCTGGCGCTTGCCGCTCCAAGCGCGCGGCGGACCCGTCACTTCGCTCGATGACGATGACCTCGCCTGACGCCGCCCGCTCGACCAGTTCTTCGAGGCGACCTTTGGCGTCCTGGAGGTTAATGTGTTCGAGGCGGGCGTCACTCATAGGCCAGAGCATAACGCAAACGATGTTCGAGGTCCATGCGCCCGCGCGCGCCGACCGCCGATGAATGGGCGCCGTGAGGCGCTATGCTTGAAAATCCTGCGCCATGGTTTCCAGCGTGGTTCGCAGCGATTTAAGGATAAACAGCGTGAACGGCTCGACATCGCCATTATCGGCCATCCGCAGCGTTTCCAAGTAGACCGCCCTGTCCTCGCGGCGCACCACGCAGGGCGGGTACGAGCGGCTGATGAGGATGACGTTCATGAGAATGCGCGCGCCGCGTCCGTTGCCGTCGTCGAACGGATGGATGCGGACGAACTCATAGTGCGCCATGGCGGCGGCGAGCGCGGCGTGTATGGTCTTGGCCTCGGCGCTGATCCATCCAACCAAACGCGCCATGTGTTCGGGAACGAGCACCGGGTCGAGGTAGCGATGGATAGTTCCGTCCGCCTGTAGAACTGAATTGGGCTGACTTTTGTAGGCGCCGGGGGCGATCGGTTTGTCGACGCGCTGGCCTTGGCTGTTCACCGATGGGACGCTCGCGACCCCGCGAAGCAGCAGCGCGTTCAATTCCTTGATGGCGCCCTCGCTTATCGGGCGCGATTCGCCGACAAGCTCGAAGAGCATCTCGATCGCGTCGTGATGGTTACGCGCGTCGAGGAAATCCTTGAGCGGTTTACCCTCGACGGTGAGGCCAGTCTCAAGGAAGAATTTGGTGTCGCCGAATGACAGGCTCGAACCTTCGATCGCATTGGAATCGCTGGTCCAGAGCACCTTGAGTTTCTCCAGCACATTGGGCCAGAGGTAGGCGTGCGCAAGCTTGGCGCGTTCAATCTCATCTTTGAGAGCGTCGATCTTCGCCAATTCGGCGTCGATTTCGGCCGAGCGGGGAATGGGATACGGGAAAGGTGCGCTTCCTTCTGTCATGCGATTCCTGTGTCGGCGCCTTAGCGCGGATGGCTTCACACCCAAATTGGTTCGACGCCCGCTTCAGCTGTTGATAGATCGTCGGACGCAGATGCGCCACTCCTTCCCCCTCGCCTATCCCGGCATGCGCATCGGCCTGTTTGGCGGCAGTTTCGATCCCGCGCATGAGGGCCACGCGCACGTCGCCGAGACAGCGCTCAAACGACTCAGCCTGGACCGCGTCTGGTGGCTGGTCTCGCCGCAAAATCCGCTGAAGCCGAAATCGAGCCCGTTCAAGAAGCGCATGAAATCGGCGCGCGGTTTTGCCCACGGCCCGCGCATGGTGGTGACCGACATCGAGAAGAAGCTGGGTTGCGGCTACACCTACCAGACCATCCGGGCGCTCAGGGCGTTCTATCCCGAGGTCAGCTTCATCCTGGTGATGGGAGCCGACAACCTTGCCAATTTCCGCCAGTGGCGGAACTGGCGCGAGGTGGCGGCGGCCATTCCCGTGGTCATTGTATCGCGACCGGGCGTTTCCCCAGCTAAGCGCCTAAGCGCCCAGAAGCGCTGGGTTTTCCTTAACGCGCGCCACCATCCCCAAGCATCCACCGCGCTTAGGCAAGCGGCTGTGGCGAAGAAGGCGCGGAAGTGATAGCCTCGCGATGTCTGGGGTAGAAGAAGGATCGAAATTCTGTCGCCTGAAACGAAACGCGCCGCGGCTGCGCCCAAAACCGCCCCTACCCAGCGCCCTCCTCGTTCCGGCGCTGATGTCGAAGCTCTGACGCAACTCGTCCTGTCTTCGCTCGAAGACGACAAGGCCGAGGATATCCAGGCCATCGACATCCACGGCAAATCCTCTTTCGCCGACATGCTGGTGGTCGCTTCGGGCCGGTCGGCGCGCCACGTCAGCGCGCTTGCCGACCATCTCATGCGCAAGCTCAAGGATGCTGGCGTCAAGCAGGTGCGGGTCGAAGGCTTGCCGCAGGCCGATTGGGTGCTGGTCGACAGCGGCGATATCGTCATCCACCTCTTCCGCCCCGAAGTTCGCGCCTTCTACAACATCGAGAAGATATGGGCGGTGGGCGCGGGGCCCGCGCCGTTGGTGAGTTGAGCGCCCTGCCTCCCCCGCGCCAGTGAAAATCATCATCGCCGCCGTCGGGCGTTTGCGTGACAGCCCCGAAGCAGCGCTTGCCGCCGATTACGTGCAGCGCGCCGCCGCTCAAGGCCGGCAGCTTGGATTCAAGTCCATTGAGATCGCCGAAATAGAGGCCAAGCCGCCCGGCGATCCGCGCGCGGAAGCCGCTGCGCTTTACCGCGCCACGCCCGACGATGCGCGCAAGATTCTACTCGACGAGCGCGGCGCTGAATGGACCTCGCGTCAGCTTGCCGAAAAGCTCGCGCGCTGGCGCGACGATGGCCAGGCCAACGCCGTGTTCTGGATCGGCGGCGCCGATGGCGTGTCGCAAAGCGTTAAGGATAATGCTGATGAAAAGCTCGCTTTTGGCCGCCAAACCTGGCCGCATCGGTTGGTTCGGGTGATGATTTGCGAGCAGATTTACCGGGCCGTGACGATATTGTGTTCAACTCCCTACCACCGGGGCTGAGATTCCGGCGCGGCTTGAAGTCCGGGTTAACCGACCGAGCCAAGGTTTGGGTGGTGGTGCATGGCCGGCGCAGTACGCGCCCGCGCCCTTTTCGCTTTGGCGGCGGGGGTGCTGGCGACTTTTCTGGCGACCTCCTCGGAGGCCCAGACCAATCGCAGCCTTTCTCAGGTCGAGCGCGATCGCCGCGCTGAAGCCGCGCGCGCCGTGCGATTGCGCGCGCAGGCGGAAGCCGCAAGCGACGACGCACACGCATTCAGCTCCCGCCTAACCCAAGCACAGCGCAGGCGTGAGGAAGC
>DPWD01000105.1:2444-2841 GCA_003526465.1 Hyphomonadaceae bacterium | reverse complement strand
ACACCGCGTCGCCCGCCGCGCGCCTATTTCAACACAAACGTCACCTTCATGTTCACGCGCCACGCTGTGATCTTGCCGTCTTCGACATCCACTTTGATGTCCTGCACCCAGGCGCCCTGTATGTCCGTCAGGGTGTCGGCCGCGCGCGCCAAGCCATTTTCGATCGCGTCTTCGATGCTCTTCTTCGATGATGCGGTGAGTTCAACCACTTTCGCGACGGACATGGCGCACTCCTCTGCCACGTAAACGCCCCCGCGCTGCTCATGCCTAGCACGACCGCACGCTCAAACATACGAGAGATTGCGTGCGATGAATCTGCCTCAAACAATCGGAACGGAACTTAGTCCGCGCGCCGCGTGTGTTTGGCCCACAGATCGGATCGCCGCTCACGCGTGAG
>DPWD01000105.1:0-2280 GCA_003526465.1 Hyphomonadaceae bacterium | reverse complement strand
TCCCCGCCGGCGAGCACGGCGTCCCCCACGCAGACCTCCTCGATGCCGCGTGCTTCGATCACGCGCTCATCGACGCCTTCGAAGCGCCCGCAAAATAATATGAGGCCTGGCCCGCGTGACCACGTCTGCGCCATGTCCTGTGTCAGCGGGCGCCCGCGCGGGGAGGGCATGAGGATCGGCCGTCCCTCACGCTGAATGGAATCGATTGCCGCCGCCGCGACATCGGCGCGGATCACCATGCCGGCGCCGCCGCCGGCGGGCGTGTCGTCGACGCTTCTGTGCGGACCGACGCCGAAATCGCGCAGGTTCACGGTGTCTAGCGACCACACACCGTCACGCAACGCCTTGCCGATCAGCGAAAGCCCCAGCGTCCCGGGGAAGGCTTCGGGGAACAGTGTTATGATCGAGGGGGCGAACAACTACGAGACCCAATCGACTCTGCAACCGAGGCTGCGCCATCCTTGTGCGATCTTCTCAACGAGGCATGTCCCGCCTTCGCCAGCCAGTGGGGCGGCGATCCAACCCCATTCTACGCCTGCATAGCGACCGTCCTCCGAAAACCCGACGGCGGACACGTTGCCTCGTCGCGCCCTAAAGAAGGAAGCGCTTCGATAGGAGTAATAGGTTGGCATCCGTTCCCAGTGTGTGATCGAAGCCAAGACTGAATCGTATCTTGTGGTCGGTTCGGCTTGTTGGCGCGAGGCAACAATTATGGGGCATAGGTGCTGGCGCTGTTCGCTGGTCATGACGCTCGCGCAGCCTCCCAAGGAAGCGAGTAAACTCAGGATGCAAATTGCGCGGAGACGCGTGTTCATTTCCCCTACCTAGCGCTTCAAGCGCGAATGGTAACCTTTCATGTCCGTGTTCCGTGCAGGTCAGAGCCAAGGATTGGAAACGCGGACGCCAAAGTCCTTGAAATCGTGTTCGTTGCGCGTGGCTATGGCGAGCCCATGGACAAAGGCCGTAGCGCCGATCAACGCATCGGCGACAGACAACGAGCGTCCCACCTTTGCGCGCAGGTGGCCCCAGCGTTCGCACACTGTGAGGTCAACAGGCAATATGCGGCCCGCGAAGATTGTCTTCAAATCCTCCAGCCACGTCTGGAGGCGCGCCTTGGCGGGGCTAGGGGCGAGGCGCTCAACGCCAAATCGGATTTCACCAATGGTAATCACGCTTATGAACTGGGTTTTCGGGTCGAGCGCGTGAAGCCAGGTGCAAACCTTTGCGTCCGGCCGGCTCTTGGTGCGCTCGGAGACGACCATTGTGTCGAGAATGAACACTATTCCTCTGGCTCCCACTCCGCAAAATCTTCCGCGAGTTCAAGTTCGCGAACCGAATCCACGGCGCGCAGCGGCAGGAGCAGGCGGTCGCCTGCGCCCCGCACGGGATCGTAGAGTTCGTCCCAGGTCTTGGGTGCAGGTCGAGTCGGATCCGCTTCCGACCGGCTAACCACATATTCTTCCTTCCCCCGCACCGAGATTACCTGCGGGCCCTCATCGCGCACGGCGCGCAGGAGTTCGGAAAGCTTCGCCTTCGCGGTTTGGAGTTGCCAGGTCGCCATGCGAACAGACTAGTCTGACTAGTCGGTTGCGGCAACCATCATTTCCCGACCGCCTCGGGCGCCGGCGGGTCGAGCACGACGCGTTTGCCGGGCAAGTCCACAAGCGGGGCGGTTTCGCGCGTGAAGGTCACGCGCACGTTGGGGCCGCCATTGGGCGGGCGATATTCGATGATGTCGCCGGCGCCGAAATTCCAAACCGCGCAGATGTCGCCCAGCACCTTGCCGTCCAGCGCCTCGGCGCGGCAGCCGAGCAGATCGACGACGTAGAATTCATCCTCGGCGGTGGCGGGTAGGTTCACGCGCGGGACGAACAACCGGGTTCCGCGCAGGCGCTCGGCGTCCTCGCGCGTTTTCACCTCGGGGGCGACCACCGCGACGCCGTCTTTAAGTTCGCGCCATTGCTTGGGCTTCAGCACGACCTTGCCGTCTTCCCCGTACAAAGGGCCATAGGCGATGACGCCATCGGGCCTTTCCGTGAATGCGCGCACGCGCACTTCGCCCTTGACGCCGAAAGCGCCGGCGATCGCGCCAACCAGCACCATGCCCTTGGCGCCAGGCGCCTTGGCCTTGAAACTTGGAACCGGGTGCAACTCGCCCACAATCTCTGTCTCCGCGACTGGTTTCGGCGCTTGCAGCGGCTTCGGGGCGACGCGCAAGGGTGTCGCGGCGCGAGCGATCGGCTGTGCGCGTCCCGCCGCCACCGCCAAGGGCTTGGCTGG
>DPWD01000005.1 GCA_003526465.1 Hyphomonadaceae bacterium | reverse complement strand
CCCCTTGCGGGGGAGGTGGCGAGCGAATGCGAGCCGGAGGGGGGTGACGGCGGCGCTCTATGGAGATGAGGTTGCAGTTGCGCGATCTTCACCACCACGGCGTTGACCCCCACCCCTACCCCTCCCCGCAAGGGGGAGGGGATGCACGCGACACCGCGCTTCGGTTACGCGATGCGCATAAGCGATTGCCCTTCGCTTGCGGTGGAGCAAAGCCGCCGGCGCTCCTGTTACGCCACCTCCTGCAACGCCGCCACGAAGCGCGGCAGATCCGCCTCGCGCAAACCGGCTACATTGATGCGCGCGGAATCTGTCATGTAGATGCCATGCCGCTCGCGCAGCGTTGCGATCTGTTCGCCCGACAAGGGCAAGGTCGAGAACATGCCCTTCTGCGCCGCGATCAGATGCATGGGAATGGAATTGACCCGCGCACGCGCAAGCGCTGCGCGCGTGTTTTTGATATGGGCGCGGATGGCGTCGAGTTCTTCCTTCCATGCCGTGCGCAAGTACGCATCGCCCAGCACCTCGCGCACGCACGCCGCGCCATAATCGGGCGGCATCGAATAATTGGCGCGCGCGATCGCCGCGAGATTGCTCGAAACCGCGCTCCGCGCCGCCGCAGGCGCTTTCACATAGAGCGCGCCAACGCGCTCGCGATAGAGCCCGAAATTCTTGGCGCCGGACACCGCGATCAACGCTTCCGGGACGCGCTCCAGCAACGCGCGTGCGCCGCTGACGTCCTCCTCGAGGCTGTCGCCGAAGCCTTGGTAGGCGAGATCGAGCAATGGAACGAGACCACGTGCGCATGCGGCTTCCGCAAGCGCCGCCCAATGCGCGCTGGAGAAATCGGCGCCGAGCGGGTTGTGGCAGCAAACCTGCAGCAGCACGGCGTCGCCAGGTTCCGCTTTGGCGAAGCCAGCAAGCAGCCGCTCGATATCGATGCGCTGTTCGCTGACATCGAAGAACGGGACATCGACGCGTTCGAGCCGCGCCGCGGCGACGATGGCGGGATGGTTGGGCCATGATGGCGTCGGCAATAGCACGCGCTTGGCGCCAGCCTCGCGCAACAGATCGAAGCCGAGCCGCAGCGCGCCCGTGCCTCCGACCGCCTGGATCGAAACGAAATCGCGGGCCATCGCCCCAAACGCCAGTTCTCCGAGCAGCCGCAGAAATTCCGCATCGCCCTGCTGGCCGACATAAGCTTTTGTTTTCTGCGTCTCCAGCAGCCGCGAGGCGGCTTGCTTCACCGCCGCCATGATTGGCGTATCTCCGTTTGCGTCGCGGTAGACGCCGACGCCGAGATCGATCTTGTCGCCGCGCGGATCGTCGCGGAACATATTCATGATTTTCAATAAAGGATCGGGCGGGCGTACCGAGAGATCGGCGATCATGGCGCATCCTCCAGCGGCCAGGTTTCCAGAATTTCGACGAAGCGCGTCAGCCAGGCGTTCGTCTGGTGGCCGTCGAGCACGCGGTGATCGATGGTGAGCGACACATACGCCATCGGCTTGATCACCATCGCGTCGGCGCCATCGATCGCGCGCACCACGACGCGCTTTTCGAGCTTGCCTACGCCCAGGATCGCCGATTGCGGCTGGTTGATGATGATGGGCGCGGCCAGCAGCGAACCAGAAACGCCGTGATTGGAAATAGTGAAGGTGCCGCCCTGCACATCCGCCGGCTTGAGCGCGTTCTTGCGCGCGCGTTCCGTCAAGTCGCCAAGCTTCGCCGCAATTTGCTTGAGCGAAAGCGTCTGCGCGCGGGCGATCACCGGCACGATCAGGCCATTCTCGCCCAGCGCCACGCCCATGCCGATATTCGCGTCCTCGAACACTTCGAGGAAGTCGTCATGCCAGCGCGCATTCACATTGGGCGCGGCGGTCATCGCCAGCGCAGCCGCGCGCACGATATAGGCTGAATAGGTAAGCGGCGCGCCGGCGCTTGCGTATTCGTCCCTGTGCTGTGCACGGTGGGCGGCGATGGCGGTGAAGTCTGCTTCGAACAATGCGGTGACGTGCGGGGCGGTCGCGACCGAATGCGCCATGTGCGCGGCGATGGATTTGCGCATGGCGGAGTGGGGGATCGTTTTTGCTCCCCCGCCTCCCGCTCGCGAAGCGAGCGGGCTCTTGCATGACGGGATCGCTACGCGATCCCTGGGGGAGCTGTCACGCGCAGCGTGACTGAGGGGGCGGGCTCCATCCTCAACCGCAGGACTCGCAAAGAGGGCCCCCTTCGCCGGCTTCGCCGACACTTCCCCCGCAAGCGGGGGNNGCTCGCCACCTCCCCCGCTTGCGGGGGAGGAAAGGAACGCCTCCACATCCTTGTGCGTGATCCGCCCATCGCGTCCGCTGCCGGCGATGGCGGCTGGGGAAAGCTCGTGCTCCGCGAGCAAGCGCTTCACCAGTGGCGAGAGGCGCTGTCTTGGACCGCCGGCGTCCCCGCCGGCGAATGTCGCCGCGTGAACAGAAATCGCCGGCGAGGACGCCGGCGGTCCAAGATGCGCCGATAGCGACATCACGCCCAACACCCCGCCCGGCGGCGCTTCTTCGCCTTCGTTCAGCACGATTTCAGCAAGCACGCCGTCGGCGGGTGCGGCGACTTCGACCGCGACTTTGTCGGTCTCCAGCTCCACAACCGGCTCGTCGCGCGCGACGGTTTCGCCTACGCGCTTCAGCCACGCGCGCACCACCGATTTGGCGCCTTCCTGCTCCATCGGCATCAGGATATCGATGCGGTCACTCATCAGAATGCGACCAGTTCTGCGATTTTTGCGGCGATGCGGTCAATGGAGGGCAGCGCCCATTCCATCAGGTCCGGATGATGCGGGCTCGGAATATCTGGCATGGTGAGGCGCGCGATGGGCGCGTCGAGATCGAGGAACGCTTCGTCTGCGACCACGGCGGCGATTTCGGCGCCGAAGCCTCCCGTGCCGATGTCCTCGTGCACGATCAGGCAGCGATGCGTGCGGCGTACCGAAGCCAGTACCGCATCGCGATCCCAGGGCGCCAAAGTGCGCAGGTCGATAATTTCGCAACTCGCGCCACTTCTCTGCGCCGCCGCCTCGCAGCGTTCGACCATGGCGCCCCAGCTCACGATGGTGATGTCATCGCCCTCGCTTACGCGCCGCGCAACGCCGAACGGCAACGCGAAGTCGCCGCCGGGATAAGGCCTGCGCGCGCTGGCGGCGTCGAGCATGTTGCGGTGTTCCAGGAACATCACGGGATCGTTGCCGCGCAGCGCCGTGCGCAGGAGGCCGACCGCGTCTTCCGCGTTCGAAGGGCAGGCGACGCGCCAGCCGGGTGCGTGCACGAATTGCACTTCATTGGTCATGCTGTGCCAGGGGTCGCCGCATTTGAAGAAGCCGACCGGCATGCGCACGACCATGGGCGCGGCGAAGCGGTTGGCGGTGCGCCAGCGCATGGTGCCGCAATCGTTGATCTGCTCGCAGGCCGGATCGGCGTATTTGCGGAACTGGATTTCTGGAACCGGCATCAGGCCCGCAATCGCCATGCCCACGGCGCGGCCGATGATGCCTTCTTCCGAAAGCGAAGTGTCGAACACGCGCTCGACCCCATACTTTTCCTGCAATCCCAGCGTCACCCCATGCACGCCGCCCTTGGGCCCGACATCCTCGCCGAAAACGAGCACGCGCGGATTGACCGCAAGTTCGTGATCGAGCGTGCGCCGGATCGCGGTGATCATGTTGATGCGCGCGCCCTCAGGCTTGGGCGCATCGGTCGAAGGCGGGGCGATGTAGCCGCTGTTCCACAGGCCGCCCTGGGTTTGCAGCCCGCCGGCTTCGCTGAAGACGTTGCGGGTAACCTGGTCGGGGGACGAGACCGGCCGCTGGTCGGCGCTGCGTGCGGCGCGCGCAACAGCGTCCTTGGCTTCGGCCTCTGTGTTCGCCCACTCCGCTTCGTTCATTATCGCCGGCACAAGATGCGCCTTCAGTTTCGGCAGCGGGTCGCGCGCCCATTCAGCGGCCTTTACGGCTTCGTTTTTGTAGGCTTGCGTATCCTGAAACGAGTGCCCCTGCAGGCGCGGCACCGTGAGGCGCAGGAGCGCTGGGCCATTGCCCGCGCGCGCGTGGCCCACCGCGTCGGCAATCAAGTCGGCGGCATGCGCCGGCTCGGTTCCATCGCCGTCGAGGACGCGCA
>DPWD01000032.1 GCA_003526465.1 Hyphomonadaceae bacterium | reverse complement strand
CTTCCGCGGCGAGGCGCCGGAGCCGCGCCCGGGCCTCAGAAGCGGCCACATGCCGGGCGCCCTCAACGTTCCCTACGATACATTACTCGACGCACAAGGCCTCATGCGCTCGCACGAAGAATTGGCG
The DNA here is from genome assembly GCA_003526465.1 of Hyphomonadaceae bacterium. Taxonomy (GTDB): domain Bacteria; phylum Pseudomonadota; class Alphaproteobacteria; order Caulobacterales; family Aquidulcibacteraceae; genus Vitreimonas. The sequence continues at coordinate 10,067 of DPWD01000032.1, read as the reverse complement.
GCAAGCTTCGCCGCCGCAGGCGTTGACTCGGGGAAGCCCGCGATCTGCAGCTGCGGCTCGGGGGTAACCGCTGCGATCATTGCGCTCGCGTTGGCGCGGTCGGGGCGCTGGGATGCGGCAATCTATGACGGCTCGTGGGCAGAATGGGGATCGCGAGCCGACACTCCTGTTGCGACGGGCGCGGCCCCATGAGTAAGGCCGGCCGTGACCTTTCGAAATATCGCATGGAGACCAGGCTCGCGCTGGCAGGCCGCGATCCGGCGCGCTTTGACGGGGCGGTCAATACCCCGATCCATCGCACCACCACGATTGTGCTGCCAGAGGTCGCCGACCTCTACGACAGGCCGATCAAGACTTACGGCCTTGAGGGCATGGCGGTGCAGGAGGCGCTGTGCGAAGCGCTGGTCGCGGTCGAGGGCGGGGCGGGCGCGGTGCTGGCGCCGTCGGGGCTGGGTGCGTGCACGCTGGCGCTCCTGAGTGTCGTGGAAGCTGCCGGCGAAGTGCTGGTGACGGACTCCGTGTACGGGCCGACGCGGAGGTTCTGCGACACGCTGCTGAAGCGCTTAGGCGTAGGCGTGCGCTATTACGATCCGCGCGTCGGCGGAGGAATTGCAGAGCTGATCGGCGCCAACACAAATGCGGTCCTTCTCGAATCGCCGGGCTCGCTCACCTTCGAAGTGCAGGACACACCCGCCATCGCCGCGGCCGCGCGCGCACGCGGGGTGGCGACGATCATCGACAACACCTGGTCGGCGGGGGTGCATTTCAAGCCGTTCGCGCACGGGATCGATCTCTCGGTGCAGGCGCTCACCAAGTACCAACTGGGCCACGCCGACGCGTTCATGGGCGCGGTGCTGGCGGCAACGCCGGAAGGATACGCGCGGGTGCGCGCCTGCTACAAACAGCTTGGCCTCGGCGCGGCGCCCGACGACGCGTTTCTGGTCCTGCGCGGCCTGCGCACCATGGCGCTGCGGTTGCAGCATCAGGCCAGCGCAGCGCTGGAGATTGCGCGTTTCCTGGAAGGCCGGGCCGAGGTTGCGCGCGTGCTGCACCCAGCGCTGCCCTCCCACCCGGACCACAAGCTGTGGCAGCGCGACTTCACAGGCGCATCGGGGGTGTTTGCCGTCGTGCTGAAACCTGTGACACAAGCGCGGCTCACCGCCATGCTAGAAGGCCTCGATCTGTTCGCCATGGGCTTTTCCTGGGGCGGCTATGAGAGCCTGATCGTGCCCTGCGACAAGGGGGTCGTGCGCACTGCCATTCCATGGCTCAAGGAAGGACCGCTCTTGCGTCTCTCCGTCGGGCTCGAACATCCCGCCGATCTGATCGCGGATCTGAAAGCGGGGTTCTCGCGTCTGGCAAACTGAGATGCTAGAGACCGCGCCCGATGCGCCCATAGCTCAACTGGATAGAGCACCCGCCTTCTAAGCGGGCGGTTGCAGGTTCGAGTCCTGCTGGGCGCGCCAGCGCGCCGACATGGAATTGTATCTGAACCGAACTCCTAATCGGTTCAACGCTCGCCAAATTAATGCGACCAGGGTTCGCGGCGGCGGAAAGCGAAATTGTCGCTGTAGGCTTTGACCACGCGCTTGGGCGCTGGCGGCTCGGCCATTTGGTGGGGGATGTTGTGCGCGCGAGCGAAGGCGATCGCCTGCTCGGCGCTGTCAAAGCTCAGCCGCACCTGGCCGCTTGCGCCGATCGAGCCGGTCCAACCCATCAGCGGATCGGTGGGCGGCGCCATGCTCGGCGCAAATTCGAGGCGCCATTTTCTGGTCTGCGCCTTGCCCGATTGCATGGCGGTTTTCGCGGGGCGGTAGATCTTCGCAAACATCACTGGCCTCTACACGCCCAACCCGCTCAAGAAAAGAGCGGGCTTGCCCATTGCCTTATCAGAGCAGCGCGTCCTTCAACGCCTTGCCAGGCTTGAAGCGCGCTTTGCGCCCGGCCGGCACCGCCACTTCCTTGCCGGTCTGCGGATTGCGCGCGGTGCGCGCCGCCGTCGCCTTTACATCGAACACGCCGAACGCCGGCAGGCGAATGTCGTCGCCGCGCTTGAGCGCGCTGAGCATCGCTTCGAACACGGCGTTGACCGCCTCTTCCGCCTTCATTTTCGACTCGCCCATACGCTCGGCGACATCGGCGACCAAATCGGCTTTGTTCATGGAACCCCCCGGTTCTTCTGCTCAGAAATCAAATCAGTTGCGCCCCGTGAATCGGGGCGCAACCCAACGCTTAAGGGCATTCCCGGGCTTAGCCAAGCGCCCTGTTAGCCCCACTTTAGTGCGGGCGGGCGCCCTCGTGGCCATCCCCGCCGCCCGCGGCGCGGCGATTCTCCGCCAATTCGTCCTCGTCGGTCCATGAGATCGGCGTCAGGGGCGCTGAGAGCGCCCTGGCGAGGACATCGTCCACGGTTGCCACCGGTACGATGGTGAGCCCCTTCTTCACGTTGTCGGGGATCTCGGCCAGATCCTTTTCGTTGTCCTTTGGGATCAGCACCGTACGCAAGCCCCCGCGCAGGGCCGCGAGCAGCTTCTCCTTCAGGCCGCCGATGGGAAGCACCCGCCCGCGCAACGTGATTTCACCGGTCATGGCGACATCCTTGCGGATTGGCACGCCGGTCAGGACTGAGATGATCGCGGTGGCCATCGCAACGCCCGCCGATGGGCCATCCTTCGGCGTTGCGCCCTCTGGCACGTGCACATGGATGTCACGGGTGCGGAACAGTGGCGGCTTGACGCCGAACTCGACAGCGCGCGAACGCACGTATGAGTTCGCCGCCGAGATCGATTCGCGCATCACGTCCTTCAAATTGCCGGTCACGGTCATGACGCCCTTGCCGGGCATCTGGACCGCCTCGATGGTCAGCAATTCGCCGCCGACTTCGGTCCAGGCAAGCCCGGTGACCACGCCGACGCGATCTTCAAGCTCGCTCTCACCGTAGCGATACTTCCAGACGCCCGCATAGTCGCCGAGATTCTTCTTGGTGATGGCGACCGTGGTTTTCTTTTTCTGCTCGATCTCACGCACCGCCTTGCGCGCCAGATTGGAAAGCTCGCGCTCCAGGCTGCGCACGCCCGCTTCGCGCGTGTAGCGGCGCACAAGGTCGCGCAGCGCGTCGTCCGACACCGAAAACTCGCCTTCCTTGAGACCGTTCATGTCCAATTGCTTTTGCAGCAAGTGACGCTTGGCGATCTCAAGCTTTTCGTCCTCGGTGTAGCCCGGGATGCGGATGATCTCCATGCGATCCAGAAGCGGTTGGGGCATGTTGAGGCTGTTGGCGGTGGTGATGAACAGCACGTCGGAGAGATCGTAATCAACCTCTAGATAATGATCGTTGAAGGTGGAGTTCTGCTCTGGATCGAGCACTTCGAGCAACGCCGCGGAGGGATCGCCGCGATAATCGGCGCCCAATTTATCGATCTCATCCAGCAGGAAGAGCGGATTGCCGCTCTTTGCCTTCTTCATCGATTGGATGATGCGGCCCGGCATTGAGCCAATATAGGTGCGGCGGTGGCCGCGAATTTCGGCTTCGTCGCGCACACCGCCCAGGGACATGCGCACGAAGTCACGGCCGGTGGCGCGCGCGATCGACTTGCCGAGCGAAGTTTTGCCGACGCCGGGGGGGCCGACCAGGCAAAGGATGGGCCCGCGCACTTTCGAGGTGCGCGCCTGCACCGCGAGATATTCAAGGATGCGCTCCTTGACCTTCTCTAGGCCATAATGGTCTTCGTTCAGGATCGCCTCGGCCTGATCGATGTTCTTCTTGACCGACTTCTTCACGCCCCAGGGCAGCGAAAGCAGCCAATCGAGATAATTGCGTACGACGGTGGATTCAGCGCTCATCGGCGACATTTGCCGCAGCTTTTTTAGCTCCGCCTCGGCTTTGGCCTTGGCCTCCTTCGGCAATTTCTTTTGCTTGATGCGCTGTTCAAGCTCGGCGATGTCTTCGCGGCCGTCCTCGCCGTCGCCGAGTTCGCGCTGGATCGCCTTCATCTGCTCGTTCAAATAATATTCGCGCTGCGTCTTCTCCATCTGCCGCTTGACGCGGTTGCGGATTTTACGCTCGACCTGGAGCATGCCGACTTCGGCCTCGATCAGCTGCAGGATGCGCTCAAGCCGCTGCGGCACGTCGCCAATTTCGAGCAACGCCTGTTTGTCGGCGATCTTTACTTCGAGGTGGGCCGCGATTGCATCGGCGAGCAGCGAGGGCTCGGTGATCTGGGTGATCGCCTGATGCACTTCCGGCGGGGGCTTGCGCGACAGCTTGACGTAGTTCTCCCACTGATCGCCGGCCGCGCGGGCGACCGCGCGCGCCTCCGGCGTATCGGCGTTGGTTTCCTCAAGCAGCTCGACTTCCGCTTCGAAGAATTCCTCGCGGTCGGTAAAACCCTTGATGCGCGCGCGTTTGCCGCCCTCGACCAGAACACGCACGGTGCCGTCGGGCAGTTTCAGCAATTGTACAACAGTGGCGATGGTGCCGATCGTATAGATGCGGTCCGGCGCCGGTTCGTCCTCGGAGGCGTCCATCTGCGCCGACAGAAGAATCTGCTTGTCCTTGCGCATCACTTCGTCGAGCGCGCGCACTGATTTCTGCCGCCCCACGAACAGGGGCGCGGCGCGCTTCGGGAATACCACGATATCGCGCAGCGGCAGGACGGGCAGAATGCGAGTCTCGGTCATGCAAGGCTCCTTACGACGACGCGCAGCACCCAGGAAAGCGTCAGGGAGCCGCCGCGCCGCCAAGCGTTAACGATTGAAAATGTGGAAGTGTTCGCCCCCAGCTTCAAGGGTGCGCGGCGTCCACCAACAATTTTTGCAGCGCCGCGTTTGGGCTTAGCCTGCCGATTCCGTGCCGTTGCGGCGCTCGGAATGAATCTGCAGCGGCTTGGAGCGGCCTTCGACGACATCCGCCGACACCACCACTTCCTCCACCGAATGCATCGAGGGCAGTTCGAACATGGTGTCGAGCAAAATGCTTTCGAGGATGGAACGGAGCCCGCGCGCGCCAGTCTTGCGCAAGATCGCCTTGCGCGCGATGGCCTTGAGCGCCTCGTCCGGGAATGAGAGGCGTACGTTCTCCATCTCGAACATGCGTTGATATTGCTTGACCAGCGCGTTCTTGGGCTCGGTCAGGATGGTGACCAAAGCCGGCTCGTCGAGATCCTCGAGCGTCGCCAGCACCGGCAGACGGCCGACAAATTCCGGGATCAGGCCGAACTTCAAGAGGTCGTCCGGCTCGACCTCGCGCAGCACCTCGCCAGCGCGGCGATCCTCTGGATCGCGCACCTTGGCGGCGAAGCCGATCGAGGAACCTCTGCCGCGGGCGCTGATGATTTTCTCAAGCCCCGCGAAGGCGCCGCCGCAGATGAACAGAATGTTGGTGGTGTCGACTTGCAGGAATTCCTGCTGCGGGTGCTTGCGTCCACCCTGCGGGGGAACCGAAGCAACGGTGCCTTCCATGATTTTCAAGAGCGCCTGTTGCACGCCCTCGCCCGACACGTCGCGGGTGATGGAGGGGTTGTCGGACTTGCGGGAAATCTTGTCGACTTCGTCGATATAGACGATGCCGCGCTGCGCGCGCTCGACATTGTAATCGGCCGATTGCAGCAGCTTGAGGATGATATTCTCGACATCCTCGCCGACGTAGCCGGCTTCGGTCAGCGTGGTGGCGTCAGCCATGGTGAACGGCACATCGATGATCCGCGCCAAGGTTTGGGCCAGCAGCGTCTTGCCGCATCCGGTGGGGCCGATAAGCAGGATGTTCGACTTCGCCAACTCGACATCGTTGTTCTTCGAAGCGTGGTTAAGCCGCTTGTAGTGATTGTGCACCGCCACCGAGAGCACGCGCTTGGCGTATTCCTGGCCGACGACATAATCGTCGAGCACGCCCTTGATCTCTTTCGGGCTGGGCACGCCTTCCTTGGACTTGACCAGGGAGGTCTTGTGCTCCTCGCGGATGATATCCATGCACAGTTCGACGCATTCATCGCAGATGAATACGGTCGGCCCCGCGATTAGCTTGCGCACTTCGTGCTGGCTCTTGCCGCAGAACGAGCAATAGAGAGTGTTTTTCGACTCTCCGCTGGCCGTGCCTTTGCTCATACGCAATCCTTCGCGGGTAGCGGGGTGACCCAAGCTATATGGGAATTGCGGCGGCTGTTTGCCCCCACGTCCCCCAGAAGCTGGCTATGGTTCACCACGTTCCTTTCAAAAACGTTCATTTGCCGCCGGCCCCTTATCGTCGAAGCGACCGCCGCGGATACGATCATAGCAAGGATGGGGCCGCAAGCGACGCCCGCTTAAGCTCCAGACCTTGGTTGCCAAGCAACACCCCCGTCTTCGGGGTATCCAGGGCGCGAAAATGGCCCCACACGGCGACCGGCGCAATGGCGGTATTCTGTAACCGCCAATAAGGCGAGCTGAGCCCTCCTAGCTGTCGGCGGCTTCGCGCTTTTCGTAGACGCGATCGACGATGCCGAAGGTCTTGGCTTCCTCTGCGGTCATGAAGAAGTCGCGATCGAGTGTGCGTTCGACCCGTTCGTAGGGCTGGCCGGTGTGTTTGACGTAAATTTCGTTCAGCCGCTTCTTAGTGTGGAGAATATCTTCGGCGTGACGCTCGATGTCGGCGGCCGGGCCGCGATAGCCGCCCGAGGGCTGGTGCAACATCACGCGCGAGTTCGGCAGACAGATGCGCAATCCCTTTTCGCCCGCCGCCAGCAGCAACGACCCCATCGATGCGGCAAGTCCGGTGCACACTGTGGAAACCGGGCTGCGAATGTATTGCATGGTGTCGTAGATCGCGAGCCCAGCGGTGACGTAGCCGCCGGGACTGTTGATATACATGGCGATTTCGCGCTTGGGGTTCTCCGATTCCAGGAACAGCAATTGCGCCATCACCACCGCGGCGACAGTGTCATCGACGCCCCCGCTCAAGAAGATGATCCGCTCCTTCAAGAGGCGTGAGAAAATGTCGTGCTTGTCGTAACCGCGGCTGGTCTGCTCGACGACGGTGGGGATGATGATGGACCGCATGCGGTCGAGTGGGTCTTGCATGAATTGGTCCTCGCCGCGCGCGACTCAAAGCGCGCGGATGGGCCTCATATTTGACGCTTGCGCGGCCCCCGCAAGCCCCCGCCGCTGTCAGTCCGCTGCTTTGGCCTCGGCTTTTGCCTTGGATTTCTTGGTTTTCTTCGTTTCCGCTGGCGCGGGAGCTGCGTCATCGTCGGCAAACAATTCTTCCCGACTGACATTCTGGTTTGTCACGCTGACAAGTTCCATCAGGAAATCGACCACTTTTTCCTCGTAGAGCGGCGCGCGAATGTTGGCGACCATGCCGGGATTGCGTTGATACATCTCGAAAATCTGCTTTTCCTGGCCTGGATAGTTGCGCGCTTGGAATGAAATGGCGCGCGCAACTTCCTGGTCGCTCACTTCCAGATTGTGGCGCCGCCCAATCTCGGCCAGCAGGAGGCCGAGGCGCACCCGGCGCTCGGCGATGGTGCGATATTCGCGCTTGAGGTCTTCTTCGCTCTTGCCGGAATCGGTGGGGTCAAGCTCGCCCTTGGCGCGGTCTTGTTCGATCTGACGCCATATCTGGGAGAATTCCGCTTCAACCATGCGCGGGGGCAGCTCAAAGCTGTGGGCTGCGTCGAGCTGGTCGAAAAGCATTCGCTTGGCTTTGGCGCGCGATTGCGCGCCATGATCGTTTTCGAGACGCTGGCGCAGCGCTTCCTTGACCGCATTGAGGTTGTCAAAGCCTAGTTCCCCAGCCCATGCATCGTCGACTTCGCCTTGCTTGGGCGCCCTGACCTTCTTGATTGTGGTCTCGAATTGAGCGGCTTTGCCCTTGAGCGAAGCGACCCCGTAATCCTCGGGGAAATTGACGTTGAGAGTGGGACTGTCGCCCGCCTTGGCGCCGATGAGCTGCTCCTCGAATCCTGGAATGAATTGCTTGGACCCGATGACTACTTGGGCGTCGTTTGCGGTTCCGCCTTGAAACGCCTCGCCATCGATGCGGCCAACGAAGTCGAGGATGATTGCGTCGCCCTCTTTGGCCGCATCCTCCTTGTCTTCGAACCCGCGCTGCCCGCGCGCCAAATCGGCCAGCGCCTCGGCGACCTGCTCGTCGGCGACCGCGGCCACCGGTTTCACGATCTTGATCGCTTTTAGGTCGGCGGGCTCAAAGTCGGGAATAATTTCAAGTGTAAGGGCGAATTGCAGGTCGGCCTGGCCAGCCATCACCTGCTCCATGTTGCTCTTCACCTCCAAGTTGGGCTCGGAGGCCGGGCGCGCCTTAGCGCGCTCCAGCGATTCCCTGGTCGAGGACTGGACGGCCTCGTTGATGATGTCCTGCATCATGCCCGGGCCGTAAAGCTTGCGGATATGGCTGGCGGGCACCTTGCCAGGCCGGAACCCATTTATGCGCACGCGCGGGCGCACTTCCTCGATCTTGGCAGTGAGTTTCTGCTGCAGCTCGGACGCAGGGACGGTGACGTCATATACCCGAAGCAGGCCCTCGGACTGGCGCTCAGTGAATTGCATTAGGTTGGCTTTCGACTTCCGCGCCGAAGCCGCAAAACCCATGCCGCCGACGCTGTTTTATGGAAGGCGCGGCTTATGGCATGGGCCGCTTGGGCTGTCCACGCGCGACGTGATCGGGGCTCGCCTAGCCGTAGCTGCGCGCGGGGCAAGCGTCCGCCTTCGCCCTGTGGGCTCCACCGAAACAGCCCTCTCTGCGCTCGCGCGCAGCGAAGACTGGTGCGGACGGCGGGGGTCGAACCCGCACGCCGTGAGGCGCAGGAACCTAAATCCTGTGCGTCTGCCAATTCCGCCACGTCCGCACGCGCCCACTGCTTTAGGCGCCCCGCACAGCGGCGTCCATTCCCACGGCCGCAAGCGTGAGTTGAGATACATCGTCTAGTTGCGTAACGGCGCTTCGTTGCTCAAGGCCATTTCAGCCCAGGCTACTTATTGCTGCGGCGGCGCGCCTTGCCGGCTTGCGCCCCATTGCGCCACCGCTTCGGCGGCCGCCTCGTTGACCTCGTCCGGCAGCAATTGGCCCTGGGCGGTAATGTCGACACGATAAATCGCGCCGTCCGCCATGGGCCAATACACCGCTTGACCATGCTCAGGGGTGTCAACCATGGGCGTGAATTTACCCACGGTTTCGGCCACGGGCATGAAATCGATCCCGGTTCGCCGCTCCGGTAGAAGCGACTCCACGCTCGGAGGCGTGGCGCGCGCCTGATCGATATCGCGATAGGCGCTCTCGAACCGGTCGAGCCGGTATTGCGCGTCTAGTCCAAGCACCGTGGCCCATGGCCGCCAGCGCAGCACGCGCGCCTTGATCACCCAATCGTCGCCTGTTGCGCTGAACTGGTGCACCGGACCGGCCGAGCCGTCTTCGCCGGCGGCTTCGGTTACCGTGACATCGTAGGAATTCTCGCCCGTTTGATTGAACTCGATAGTGGCGACCTGGCGCTGCGCTTCGCCTAGGCGATGGTAGGTCTGGATGTTCAGGCCGATGAGCCCCAGAACCGCGCCAACACCAAGGAACAACCCTCCTCCGAGCACCCCGCGCCCGCCCTTGAAGGGGTGCCCGCGGAACATCCAGCCGAGGCCGCTCAGCGCGATCGCCAAGCCCATGACCCCGACTACGCCCGGAATGATCCACCACCACCAATGCATCATAATCGTCCCCTCCTCGCGCCAGCGCTCCTTGTGCTGTTAGCCCAAAACCGCCCCTCGATACAGGGGCTATTCTGCGATCCTCCAATGGGCGGCCTGCTCTCAATCCGGCGACAGGCCCCGCAGCACCGGCGGCAACAACTCTGGCAGGTCCTCGGCGATGAGGCCGGGGCCCGCCTCCCCCGTCTTGCCATGCAGCCAAACCGCCGCCGCCGCCGCTTCGAAGCTCTCCATGCCTTGGGCCAGGAGCCCGCCGATGAATCCCGCGAGCACGTCGCCGGAACCGGCGGTGGCGAGAAACGGGCTTCCCGTCGCGTTGATCGCGGCGCGCCCGTCCGGGGCTGCAATGACGGTGTCAGGGCCTTTCAGCAGCACGACGC
>DPWD01000016.1 GCA_003526465.1 Hyphomonadaceae bacterium | reverse complement strand
GGCCGGCGCGGTCGAGCGGCGAGTTCGCGAAAACATTCGGGTTTTTGGGCAGGACCAAGCTCGTGCTCATGCACCCCCGCTTTTGCGCGCGAAATCCACAGGAAATGGGCCGCGACCATGACACGAGCGCGGCGGCTGCCGCAACGATCAACGCTTGCCTCCGGGCATGCCCGGTCTGCTATAGTTTTGGCGGGAGGTTGGCGGCGGACGTGTCCCTCGCCAACCCGGTCAGATCCGGAAGGAAGCAGCCGTAACGAGTTTCGACTCGGGTCGTTCACCAGCCTCCCACCTGCGCTCTGGCGAGGCCAGAGCTTCGGTGGGGTCACCCCCACCTGGACGGATTTCTTGATGGCGAAGAAGGACAAGGGGTCGGACGCTCCCGCGGACGAACCGGATCTCGGGTTGGGCGGCGGTGGTGGCGGGGCCAAGAAGGCCGTCGCGCCGAAGACGCACGCGAACGAGAGCAAGATCCATACGCCGTACCGGGTGTTGGCGCGCAAGTACCGGCCGCAGACGTTCGAGGATGGATTCATCGGCCAGCAGGCGATGAAGCGGACGCTGGAGAACGCGTTCGCGGCGGGGCGCATCGCGCACGCGTTCATGCTGACCGGCGTGCGCGGCGTGGGCAAGACCACGACGGCGCGCATCATTGCAAAGGCGTTGAACTGCATCGGGCCGGACGGGAAGCGCACGGAGCCCACTGTCAAGCCATGCGGCGAATGCGAGCCGTGCAAATCGATCGCGGAATCGCGGTGCACAGACGTGTTCGAGATGGACGCCGCTTCGCGCACCGGTATTGACGACATTCGCGAGATCGTCGAGGGCGTGCGCTATGCGCCGGCCGAGGTTCGTTTCAAAGTCTACATCATCGACGAAGTTCACATGCTGTCGAAGCAGGCGTTCAACGGCTTGCTCAAGACGCTGGAAGAGCCGCCGCCGCATGTGAAGTTCATTTTTGCGACGACCGAAATCCGTAAGGTGCCGATCACGGTGCTGTCGCGCTGTCAGCGGTTCGATTTGAAGCGCGTTGCAGTGGACGAGTTGGCGGCGCACTTGGCGTTCGTGTGCAAGGCGGAGGCGCAACCGGCAGACGACGCGGCGCTCGCGTTGATTGCGCGCGCGGCGGAAGGGTCGGCGCGCGATGCTCTGTCGCTGCTCGATCAAGCGTTCGCGCATGCGGGCGGCGCCACGATCGAGGAAGAAGCCGTACGCTCGATGCTGGGGCTCGCCGATCGCGGCCGGGGACTTGAGCTGTTCGCGATGCTGATGCGCGGAGCGATCGGCGATGCGCTGGGCGAGTTCCGCGCGCAGTACGATTCCGGCGCCGATCCGTCGCTCATTCTGCGCGATCTCTTAGACATCGGCCACGAGGCCGGTCGCGCGCAGGCATTGGGCGAGGAAGCGCGGATCGTTGGCGGCGCCGACTGGGTTGCGCGCGCGCGCGGTTTGGCGTCCAGCCTCTCAGCGGCGCAATTGTCGCGCATTTGGCAGATGCTGCTCAAGGCGCTCGAGGAAGCCGGCAAGGCGCCCGATCCGATCGCGGCGCTGGAGATGGCGATGGTGCGCTTGTGCGCGGCGCAAAAGCTGCCGCCGCCGGAGGATGCGGCGCGGCTGTTGAAGGATGGCGTTTCCTCCCCCGTTCACGGGGGAGGTGGATCGCGCGAAGCGCGAGACGGAGGGGGCAATGCGCACGCCGCCCCCTCAGTCAGCTACGCTGACAGCGCCCCCGCCAGCGGGGGAGCAAACCTCCCCTTCCCCACGTTCGAATCGGTCACAGCCGCCGTCGCCGAGGAGCGCGACATCGAGCTTGAACTTGCGCTCGAACGCCTAAAGGTGACGCACTTCTCGCCACACGGCGAGATCGTGTTCGTCGCCAGCCCCGAGCAGCCGCGCGACCTGGTGCGGCGCATGAAGGCGTTCCTGGAAGAGCGCACGCCATTCGAATGGCGCATCCGCTCGACGCAAGAGGCCGCAGCGCCTGTCGAAAGCCTCGCCGAGCGGCGCCAGCGCGAAGAAGCGCGCGCGCTGGAAGAGCTGAAGCGCCAGCCGTTCGTCGCCGAGGCGCTGAAGGCGTTCCCGGGCGCCGAGATCGCCGCGGTGCGCGAACCGGTTAGTGAAGGCGGCGGCGATGTCGTGGCTATGCCGCAGCAGAACAAGCCCGCGCCGCAGAACGCACGCAAGAAGGAAGCCGACCGATGAAGGACATTTCCCAACTGATGCGCCAGGCCCAGCAGATGCAGGCCAAGCTTAACGATGCGCAGAAGAAACTCGAAGCCATGGAGGTCGAAGGCACGGCAGGCGGCGGCATGGTGAAGCTGCGCCTCAATGGCAAGAGCGCGCTCCTGGGCCTCAGCATCGATCCTTCGCTGATGGCGCCCGACGAACGCGAAATCCTCGAAGACCTGATCAAAGCAGCGCATGACGACGCGCGGCGGAAGTTGGAAGACGCGCAGAACGATGAGATGAAGGGGCTGAGCGGGGGGTTGGGGATTCTGCCTGGATTCAAGATGCCGTTTTGACTACCTGCCAACAAGCGCCCGATACTGAGGGTGTGCAACAGTGCGTGCTATCAGGTCGCGAACCGCCAAGCTGAAGACATTCGCCGCGCTCTGGCATGCTGTGACGGCATTGAAGCTCGATGAAAAGCTGTAATTCGTCTCAACCGAATAGCTGACGCCATTGCTGGACGTGACAGTGAAAGCGATTACCCAAGAACCTGTGGTAAGGGTTGAGACCGCGACACGGTCTATGTTGCCGGAAACCGTTACTGCACTGTTCGCGCCATATGCTTGCGCCATAAATAGCTCTTGGAGAAAGGCATCCTTGACCTACGCGCCGATATCCTGCCCCGGCGCCACATCGAGCGGACCCAAACCGCGACACATTGGTGTGGAATCGACGTCTGGACTGGTCGTGAATTCTCCAAGTCTTATCCGTTCACCCCCATCCTCTGTCGCCTGCTGCATCGCGATCACGTTGGCCGTCGATGGGCTGTAGGGTGGCGGGCTCGTCGTCTCGCAAGCCGCGAGCAACAGGAAGGTACCGATAATCTGCGGGATAACCCTCATTCCACTTCTCCCAGCCCTATTCGACAACGCTTTGCGCACACTATCCATCCCACACTCACTGGAAAAGTCGGATTCGGTTCAGCCGCCATATCGCGTGGGTGGACCGGATGAGGCCCTCGCCTGAATCTAGATGCGCCTCCGTGGTCGCTCATTAATCCGGCGGAATGCCCGGCGCGCCAGCTCGCTTTGCAAACGCCCGCTTTGATGGTAGTTTCACTCATGAGCGAAACCTTGGTCAAAGTGGATGAATCCCGCACTGCGGCTTTGCTGGCGGCGGTGTCTGCTGGAGGCGCCGAGTCGGTGCAGGATGCGGTCGATAGCGCGGTCGATGCTTGGCTCGCAGACCGAGCGCTGACCCACCTTCCCGATGAAGCATTGCGGCGGCTTTGGAGAGAAGGGTTGGAGAGCGGTGATGCCGGGGGGCTGGATTTCGGCGCCTTGAAGGCCGAAGCGCGCGCGGCCGCCCGCGCGCCGTGACCCTGGAACTGCGCTGGAGCAACGCCGCGCGGCGCGACCTCTTGGATATCTGGGCTTGGCGCGGACGAGAGCGGCCCGAACTGGGTGATCGGACGCTTGACCGTATTCACGTGGCTTGCAAACGACTAACCCGCTTTCCCCAACTTGGACCGCCTTTTCCTCGCATGGCGCCGGATGCCAGAAAGTTCTCAGTCGATCGATACCTGGTGCTATACAAGATAGATTCAGATGCCATCGTCATAGTTCGCGTCGTCGATCAACGCTGCCTGCTCGACGCCGTCAAATTTGAAGAGATCTAGCGCCCCCCTGATGCGCACCCGCTCCGCCACCGCAGCCCCCGAGATCGAGGCGCTTATATCTCTCCTCGCGAAAGTGCCGGGTCTCGGCCCGCGTTCGGCGCGGCGGGCGGCTTTGCAGCTTCTGAAAAAGAAGGACCAGCTCATGGTCCCGCTCGCGGCAGCGCTTGCGGACGCCGCGGAGAAAGTGCGCGCGTGCTCCAATTGCGGTGCGCTCGACACGGCCGATCCGTGCGCGTTGTGCAGCGCACACGATCGCGACGATGGGCTCATCTGCGTGGTCGCCGAAGTGGGCGACGTGTGGGCGCTGGAGCGCGCGGGTGCATTCAAGGGCCGCTACCATGTGCTCGGCGGGGTGCTCTCCGCGCTTGATGGCGTGCGGCCCGAGGATTTGCGCATCCCCAAGTTGATCGAGCGCGCCTCCGCGCCTGGCGTGCGCGAAGTGATCCTGGCGCTTGCCGCCACCGTCGACGGCCAAACCACCGCGCACTACCTGGCCGAGCGCCTGGGTTCGCTCAATCTCACCATCAGCCGCCTCTCGCACGGCGTTCCGGTTGGCGGTGAGCTTGATCTTTTGGACGACGGCACCCTGTTCGCGGCGCTGCAGAGCCGGCGGGCGACTTAATCGCGACGGCGCGCTGTTCAAGAAGAAGAGCTGACGCGCATCAGCTTTCGTGATGCTCCAGGCACCAACCACGCGCGCGCGTGACACGGGGGTCCATCAGCCCCCGTTCGCGCATGCGCGCGAGGGCTGCTTCGTATTCTTCGTAAGGCATCGCGCGTGTGATCCGCTCCCAGGTGCAGACGCACACTTCGCTTTCCGGCGGACAGGTGGATTCGAAGTGCGTCCTGGCCTCTTGCGGGTAGGCGTTTGGAGCACCCTGCCCGCACGCCGCCAAGGCTATACTTCCCAGCACGATGATGAGGCCCAAACGCATGGCGCCCTCCTGAACCGGACCGATCTTACCTAATCAGAGTTAAGAACTCGCCGCGCAAACGTGTTTAAGGCGTCGCCGGATAACGCTGGCAATCTTGAGCGAAGCGCGTGATCCGCGCTTGCAGCGCATGGTTAGCGCGCGCGCTCGCCGGCAGGCGTTCGAACGCAGCGAACTCTTCGCTGGCGACGCTGGCGCTAATTTTCTGCCAGGTGCAGGCGCAAACCGCTTGCGCAGTGCCCTGGGCCTCGCATGCGCGCACGAAATTAGCCTCGGTGCTCGGCGCGTAAGCAGCCTTCTCAGGGCCGCGCTGGCACGCGCCCACAAGCAATAGCGCCGCAAGAATAAACCTCAGATGCACTCGCTCTCTCCGCCCAGACTTGTTCGCACGTGCACAATACAAAGAGTCGGCATTGCGGCGCACTGTGTCTTGAGATTGTTACAGTCCCGATGTTAATAACGGCGCTTAGATGGCGGCATTGTGCCGCCCGGTGGGGGAGTTCATGAAAAGAAGCCTAGCCCTTGCGGCCGCGACCATGCTCAGCGGCCTTGTCGCAACCCCGGCGCTTGCTCAAGAAGACAAAGGCGCAAGCACGGAGAGCGGCGATTCCGGCTTCTACGCCGGCGCTGGCATCAATCTCTATTTTATCGACAAGGATGACGCCGCCAGCGGCCTTCCGGTGTCGTTTATCGACCAGCCCTCGCCTGGAGGGTTCTTGGGACGCATTGGCTATTCCTTCAACGAATACTTCGCGGTCGAGGCGGAAGCCGGCTTCGGCGGCGCCAAGTCCGAGTTTGAGGGCGGAGGCTCCACTCTCGACATCGGCGTGGCGGGCCCAATCGGCGCACACGTGGTGCTTACGCTGCCGCTGGGTGAAGGCGGCGGCTATCTGCACGGCAAAGCCGGCTATGCAAGCTTCACCGTCGAGCGCGAACTCAATGGCGTGAGCGCCCCCGATCTCGACGCCGACGGCGGCTCGTTTGGCGCCGGCGGCGGTTTCCGCGCCGCAAACTGGGACTTCCGCGGCGAGTACAGCTTCATGTCCGGCGACGTCAGCAGTGGCGTGCTCGGCATGTTCGCGCTGCGCCGTTTCTAAAACACCGCCGTCAATATGGACCGCCGGCGTCCCGCCGGCAGCTTTAACACGCGCCGCGTTGCCGATGAGGCGGCGCCGCGCCGGCGAGACGCCGGCGGTCCATACTTTAATTGCGCCCCTCCTCCAACAGCCTGCGCCCGATCACCTGCGCCTGGATTTCCCCGGCGCCTTCGAAAATGTTGAGGATACGCGCGTCGCAGAGCACGCGGCTGATCGGATACTCCAACGCAAAGCCGTTGCCGCCGTGGATTTGCAGCGCGTTGTCGGCCGCCGCCCAGGCCACGCGCGCCGCAAGCAGCTTGGCCATGCCCGCTTCGAGATCGCAGCGTTTGCCTGAATCCTTTCGCCGCGCGGCGAAATAAGCGATCTGGCGCGCCGCCATGATTTCGGCGGCCATCATGGCGAGCTTGTTGGCGACGCGGGGAAAGTGGAAAATCTCCTGCCCAAATTGCTTGCGCTCCAGCGCGTATTGCAGCCCCAATTCCAGCGCGCATTGCGCGACACCGACGGCGCGCGCTGCGGTTTGAATGCGCGCACTCTCAAACGTGGCCATCAATTGCTTGAAGCCCTGCCCCTCCTCGCCGCCAAGCAGATTGGCGGCGGAAACACGGAAACCGTCGAAGCCGATTTCGTACTCCTTCATGCCGCGATAACCGAGCACCGCGATCTCGCCGCCCGACATGCCAGGCGCGGGAAAGGGTTCGCCCTCGCTCCCGCGCGGCTTTTCCGCGAGCAGCATGGAAAGCCCGCGATGATCGCTCGACGCCGCATCGGTGCGCACCAATAGCGTCATCAAATCGGCGCGCGCGGCGTGGGTGATCCAGGTCTTCGCGCCGGTGACGACGTAGGCGTCTCCCTCGCGGGCCGCGCGTGTTTTCAAGCTGGCGAGATCGGAGCCGGTATTGGGCTCTGTAAACACCGCGGTGGGCAGAATTTCGCCCGACGCTATCTTTGGCAGCCAATGCGCCTTCTGTTCTTCCGTGCCGCCGCTCATGATCAGCTCGGCGGCGATTTCAGAGCGCGTGCCAAGCGAGCCCACGCCGATATAACCGCGCGAGAGTTCCTCGCTGACCACGCACATCGCTGTCTTGCCGAGCCCCGCGCCGCCGAATTCCTCGGGGATGGTGAGCCCGAACACGCCGAGCGCGCCCATATGCTCGACGATCTCAAGCGGAATGAGTTCGTCACGCAAATGCCAGCCATGGGCGTGTGGGATCACTTCGGCGTCGGCGAACTTGCGGAACTGATCGCGGATCATATCCAGATCCGCGTCGAGCCCGGTGTTCTCCAACGTGGCGCGCCCGCGGTCATCGCGTAGTAACTCCGCAAGCCGCGTTTTCTCCGCCTGCGTCGCCGTCAGCGCAATCGCCGGCGCCTCAATTCCAAAATGGGAAGGGCGGATGCTCTCGACCTGCGTCATCGGCAACCCGCCGGCGAGTTGGGCCGAATATTCGGCGGCAACCAAGGTCGCCAGCAGGCGCTCCACCTCGCCGAAGCTATTCTTCTCCTCCAGCGCGCGAGCCCAATCGGCTACCTCGCGCAGCGTCTCCGCATAAGTGGCGACCCAGGCAAGGCCATGCACGAGATGCTGCTCGCGGTCGAGCGCCTTGCGGTCGAGTCCATTGCCGCTAGACACCAATTGACGCACAGCGCAGCGGGCAGCCTCGGTATAGGCGCCCACCGATTTCGCCGCGCCTTCGAGTTTGCCGATCAAATCCGCCTGCATGTTCAACGATCCTAAAATACTGAGCCGCTGCCCTCTGCCAGCGCCCATTTCCGTGCGCGCTAGCGAAAGTTTCGGTGCGCTAAAACAAATTCCCCTGGTCGCCGCCGGGCTTAGCTTTCGCGCGCGGCTTCGCGGCCTCGGGGCCGTGCGCGGGATCGATCACGGCCTTCTGCTTTTCGTCGGCAAACGTGAGTTCGATCGCATCGCCCGGGGAAAGGTCCTTCGCAGCGCGCACCAGCGAGCCGTCCTCGCGATGCACCAGGACGAAGCCACGCGCTAGCACGCTCTTGTGCGAGAGGCTCTCCAGCATGCGCGCGGCGCCATCCAGGTGTTTGCGATGCGCTTCCAGCGTGCGCTTCATCGCTGGCGCAAGCCGCGCCGCCGAGCGCGCCAGAGAATCGCGGCGGCGGCCAATGTCCTGGGTCAACGCTTGCGGGCGAAGCCTTGCAGAAACTCGGTCGAGCTTGGATTGCGCCGCGCGCGAATTAGCGACAAGCGCCGCGTTCAAGCGCTCGCTGGCTCGGTCGTACCGCTGTTGCGGAATCTGGAACAAAGTCTCGAGCCGCGGCAGCCTGGCGCCCGCCGCGCGCAGATCGGTGCGCCGCCGCTCAAGCCCGCGAATCAACCCGCCCTTCAGGCGCCCTTCCAGCACCTCGACCCGCTCGATCAACTCGGCGCGCACCGGCACGGCTTTTTCCGCCGCGCCTGTCGGCGTCGGCGCACGCAAGTCTGAGGCGAAGTCGATCAAGGTGGTGTCGGTCTCATGGCCCACGGCGCTAATCAGCGGAATGGCGCTCTCAGCTGCGGCGCGGACGACAATTTCTTCGTTGAACGCCCACAAATCCTCGATCGAGCCGCCACCGCGGGCCACGATCAGCACATCCGGCCTGAGCGCGCCCTGCAAAGCATTGAAGCCGCGTATCGCGCGCGCCACCTGCCCCGCCGCCTCCGGTCCCTGCACCAGCACTGGCCACAACAACACGCGCCGTGGAAAGCGTTCTCCCAAGCGATGGAGAATGTCGCGTATCACCGCGCCGGTCGGCGAGGTAACCACGCCGATGACGCGCGGCAGGTACGGGATGGGTTTCTTCCGCCCCGGCGCGAACAGGCCCTCGGCGCCGAGGCGCGCCTTCAGCTTCTCCAGCTGCGCCAGCAAGGCGCCGACGCCCGCCGGCGCCATACGCTCGGCGATCAGCTGGTATTGCGAGCGCCCCGGATAGGTGGAGAGCCGACCCTCGACGACGACCTCCAGGCCCTCCTCCGGCTTGAAGTTCAACGCCGCGACATTGGCCTTCCACATCACCGTTGCGATGGTGGCGTCGGCATCCTTCAAATCCACATAGAGGTGGCCCGACTTCGCGATCAGCACGCGGCCTAACTCGCCGCGAACGCGAACTTGGTCGAAGTCGCGCTCCACCGCGCGCTTGACCGCCTGCGCCAGCTCCGAAACGGTCAGCTCAGGCAGGTTGGGCAAGTGCGAGACGGCGGGCGCGGATGCAGATTCGGCCATGATTCAGCGTACACGCTTTGTACCCGGCGCGCGACCGCCTAGCGAAGCGCTCGACCCGGGGGCACAAACGCGCGCCCGCAGCACGGAGATTAGACGCCCCCGCGCGCACGCCTAAAGCACTCGCGCCGCCTCAATGGTGGTGCGAAAGCCTCTGTCGGATATCTTCAATCTCTTCTTTTATCTTGAGTTTTTGGCGTTTCATCGCCGAGAGCCGCGCATTATCCACGGCTGGCCTTTTGGCCTCATTTTCGATGACTAGGTCTAAATCCCGATGCCGGGCGTCGAGTTCGCGTAGCCGCTGCTCGATAGCCATAGGGAGCGCCTCCTCTTGTTTATGGCGGCCCTCAGGATGGCGCCGAATCCAGCCCTTGTCTTCAGTTTTCGCATAACTGAAATGATTTTTTGCTGGGCGCGCGTGGCCCGGGACCGAGGCGGCAGTAGCTGATACCACCGCGCCGTCGCACCCCGATCCCGCCGTCACATGCCCGCCGCCAAATGCTCCGAACCGGAGGTTCTTAGACCCCGCCCGTCGGTCCGCGGGGTGGTGACCGCTCGAATCGGGGCAAGGTGGAGGTAGTGCGCCAGCCGCCTCACGGCCCAGCAACTCAGGCAGCGAACGTGCTGAGCCAAAGACACGCGCTTGCAAGCGTTAGCGCCTGCGTCTATGCACCCCAACCTCGCGCCCGTAGCTCAGCTGGATAGAGCACCAGACTACGAATCTGGGGGTCGGGAGTTCGAATCTCTCCGGGCGCGCCA
>DPWD01000014.1 GCA_003526465.1 Hyphomonadaceae bacterium | reverse complement strand
CGCTCCTGCACGCCGCCGATGGGCCCGCCTGGATCGCGCGCGACCGTCTCGCTGGTGCGCTAGCGGCGGCGCAGACGGGCGCACACGCTATTGTTATGGATGACGGTCACCAGAACCACGCGCTCGCCAAGGATATTTCGATCATCGTCGTCGATCCCGCGTTTGGAATAGGCAATGGCGCTGTGTTTCCAGCTGGCCCGCTGCGCGAGCGGCTGCAGGATGGGTTAGCGCGGGCTGATGCCGTGGTGATATTGTACAATACTTGGACCGCCGGCGTCGCCGCCGGCNNGCCGGCGAGACGCCGGCGGTCCAAGATTGGCTCGCCGGCTTCGCCAAACCCGTGCTTACCGCCCGCCTGGTTCCCACGGGTGAAATCCCTGCGGGAAAGCTGCTCGCTTTCGCCGGCCTGGCCCGGCCGGAGAAATTCTTCGACACGCTGGCCGGCATGCGCGGCGACGTTGAGGAAGCCGTGCCGTTTGACGACCACCATGCCTACACCCAGGACGATCTCGCTTTGCTGGCACAACTGGCCGAGGAGCGCGGCGCGCAGCTGATAACCACCGAGAAGGACGCCGCGCGCCTCTCGCCGCAATGGCGCGCGCGCGTTGCGGTGCTGCCGGTCATTGCGCAATTCGATGACGAAGCGGCGCTCTCGGCCTTGCTCGAACCGGTTCGAGCCGCCATGTCGGCGCACGCGCTATGAGCAAGCCGAAGCCGATCAATTTTCTGTTTCGCCTGGAGGCGCTGGCGTGGAACGCTTATGTCGGCGGCATGGGCGCGTTGGGGCTTGAGCGCGCGTCGCGCCTCGGAGCGGCCGTCCTGCCCTTCGTTGGCGCGGCAACCAGCGCGCACAAGACCGCGTTGCGCAATATCCGCATGGCGTTTCCGAACGAAAGCGATGCCTGGCATCGCGAGCTGCGCGCGGAGATGTGGGCCGAAATCGGGCGCATGTCCGGCGAGTTCCCGCACATGGGCAAGTTCCTGGACAAGTACAACAGCGGCGAAGTGGTCTTCGAAGGCCGCGAGCGGGTGGAAGCCACGCTTGGCAAAGGCGCGGTGTTCATCGGCGGGCATTTCACCAATTGGGAAGTGACTTCGCTGTGCCTCGCGCAGACCGACAAGACTTGCCACTTCACCTACCGCCCCGCCAATAATCCAATAATAGACCAGTACATCGTCGATACCCGCGCCGCTTTCGGCTTGGCTTTGCAGGCGGCGAAGGGCCAGGAAGGCGGCATGGGATTGCTGCGCTCGCTGAAGCGTGGACGCAGCGTAGCGCTTATGAACGACCAGAAGTACAATATGGGGCTTTCGGTTCCGTTCTTCGGCTATGAATGCATGACCGCCGACGGGCCGACGCGGCTGGCGCTGAAATTCAAGGTTCCGCTCATCCCGATCACCGGACGGCGCATCGAAGGCCAACGCTTCGTCGCCACCGCGTATGAGCCGATCGCGCTCGATTACGACAAGCCCGACGATGAGCAGACCGTCTATAACGGCGTCAAGCGCGTGAACGAATTCATGGAAGCGCGCGTGCGCGAAGCGCCGGCGCAATGGTTCTGGGCGCACCGGCGTTGGGGGAAAGAGGCGTGGGTGAAGGCGGGGGTGATGTGAGGGGGGCAAGAGCATCCCCAATCCAACCGACGAACCGCGCTTGCCGCACTGTATGACCTGGACCGCCAAACTCTTGCCACGGGAGAGGAAGCTATGAATATCGATGTGTATGACACCTACGCCACTTCCAAGGCAGGAAAGACGATTCATTTTGATGTATTCTTGCCCAGCGGCGGCGACAAAGAAACAGCACTGCGCTATGCGCACGCATTCTTGGAATCGATCGGCGAAGCCGCGGAGGCGCTCAAATCAGAACGCTGCAATTTCTGCCATAGCGAACGGGCGCATCCTGTTGTTGAAGCGGAGATTGCCAAATCTGGGCATTATATTTTGCAAATGGAAGGCTGCCCCAATCCCCATCGATGAACCTGAATCTAACGGCTGTGTTCGGGTTGCTTTTCCATTTGCTGCGCAGCGGCGGGGCGGTTGGCGGGCCGGCTGGACTGGCGTTCATCAACCAGATTGGTAAGGTCGAGCATGAAATACCCGATTGCAATCGCCGCTCTGTCGCTCACCGCCTGTGTTTCCGTAAGCGTTGAGGAGTACGCGGCCGACACAACGCTCGCGGCCGTAACGGATGCGCGCATCCGCTCCTGCCCCGCAGAGCGCACCCAAGCCAACGCACGCAGCGAGGGATTCGGCGCCACCAGCGGCGTCGCCTCAGAGGACATCGCGCTAACTCCGCTTGCCAGCGATCCCACGCGCGCGGTGCGGCTGCGGCGCATTGTGGTGCAGCCGGGCGGGGTGATCGCCTGGCACGATCACGCCGCGATCCAGGGCATGGCGCTCTTGGTCGCGGGCGAGATGGTCGAACTGCGCAACACGTGCCTCGATCCCCTCACCTACCGCGCCGGAGATGTCGCGATCGAGGACGCAGCCACGGCCCATTCCTGGCGCAACGAGAGCGATGCGGAAGCGGTAGTGCTGGTGAGCCACGTGGTGACGCGCTAAGCAGCGCACGTGGAACAAAGCAAACTCAAGCGTGAGATCGGAGTTCTCGGCGCCAGCTTCATCGCGCTGAACGGGATCGTCGGCGCCGGCATTTTCGCGATGCCGCAGGCGCTCGTCGACAATGCGGGCGCGGCAAGCCCCTATCTCATCGTTGCTTTCGGCGCGCCCATGATCCTGATCGCGCTGGCGTTTGGCGCGCTGGCGGCGCGCTCGGAGGTCACCGGAGGTCCGGTCGCCTACGCCAATGCGGCACTCGGGCGCTCCGCAGGGTTCGGCGTGGGCTGGCTGTATTACTTGGCGCGCTTGGCGTCGACGGCGGCAAACACAAATGCGTTCTTGACTTATTTTGCGGTGTTCGCGCCCGGCGCCGACCAAGGGATCGTTCGTCTCTTGGCTATCGTGGTCATGGTCGCAAGCCTGACCGCGCTCAATATCGTCGGAATCAAAGGCGCGGTGCGGACGCTCAGTTTCGTCACGCTGCTGAAGCTTCTCCCGCTGCTGGCGCTTGTGGTTGGCGGGCTGATTGTGTTCTGGCCGAGCATCCCCGCGCCGCAAGCGCCGGCCGACGCCGCCGCGGTCAGCGGCGTGAGTTTACTGCTGCTCTATGCGTTTGTCGGTTTCGAGATGGCGACGCTGACGGCGGGCGAAACCCGCGATGCGCGCCGCACTTTGCCTTGGGCCTTGGTCGGCACGATCCTAGCGATGACGTTGCTCTATTTCCTGGTGCAATTGGCTTATGTCGCCATCATGCAGGGCAAAACGCCCGAGGGCGCCCCGCTTGCCGCCGCGGCCGACGCCTTGGTTGGGAAATGGGGCGCGCTGGCGATGGCGGCGGCGGCTCTGGTGTCGATCGGCGGCAATTTGCTCGCCTCCTCCATCGTCACCCCGCGCCTCACCTTCGCCATGGCGGATGAAGGAACGTTGCCGCGCTGGCTGGCGGCCGTGCATGCGCGCTTCGGCACGCCGGCCAATTCCATCCTGATGTTCGGGATCATCGCCGGC
>DPWD01000266.1:2628-2762 GCA_003526465.1 Hyphomonadaceae bacterium | reverse complement strand
CCGCAGTGGCGCCGGCGCAGCCAGCGCCCGCGCCTCCTCCGCCGGCGCCGCCAATTCTGCCAAGCCGAATGATAGCGCCCCCTGACCAAATGCCGTCCAGCGATGCTGTTGGGGCCGCATCCACTAACCCTGAC
>DPWD01000266.1:0-2569 GCA_003526465.1 Hyphomonadaceae bacterium | reverse complement strand
GGCCAAAGAGGAGGCATGAGATGAGAAAGCTAATCGGCGCACTTGCGCTTGCGGCGTTGCTGACGGCATGCGGCCAAGCCACGGCGCCAACCGAAGAAGCGCCCGCGTCCGCCGCCTACCCGGCCGAAGAGGCGCCTGCCGATCCCGCCGCCGCGCCGGCCGACAGCGCAGAGCCCTCCACCGAAGCGCCGGGCTATTCCCCGCCGCAGGACTAAACGTAGCGAGGGGACGCGATGGAAGGCCGCGGCACATTTTGGACGGCGATGCTCGCGCTGATCATCTCGTTGATGAGCGGCACCCTCACTTTCTTTGAGGCTATGCAGGGCCCGCAGGTAAAGGCGCTGCCGGTCGAGGATGTGTTTATCTTCGCTTATCCCGAAGACGGACAGCTCGCTGCGGTGGCGCGCCCTGAGATCGCCAACAGCGCGGCGAGTTATTCCGACATTCTGCTCTCCCAGGCGATCGTCATTCTGGCGGGAGAGGAGGAGCGCGCCTGCCTCAGCGCGCGCGGCCAAGCGCTGTTTCACAGCCAGCCCGGGCAGGTAGCCGGGCAGCCCCCGCTCAGGCTGGAAGTCGCCAACGCCGCGGAGGCAACGACCCTGAAGGACATGGCGCTTGAGATTCGCGACGTTTCCTCGCGCGCCACGCTGAAGGCGGGCGAGTTGTTCAGCATACGGCAATTGTTCGATCAGAGAGCCAACAGGTCGGGCATCGATCCTTGCCGGCGCTTCCATACCGGCACGGTGGAGGCGCCATACACTGCAGCCGGCTTCGTCCAGGCATTTCGCGGCCAGAGCGTGCTCATGCGCTACGAAGCGCGCTTCGAGAACGACCCTGGCTATCTCGTGGACTGCAGCTTCGAACTCACCGATAGGCGCGCCGACCTCATCCTCACGCGCGGACATATCAATGTCCCGTGCGCGGGCGCGCCGCCGCGTCAGATGCCAAGCGAGCGCGGCTTGTGGCAGCGCCTTGGAGCCGCGTTCGACCGTCTGTTCTAACCCTTATCGCGCATCAGCCGTCCCTGCTGGCGTTTCCACTCGCGGTCCTTGGTGGCTTCGCGTTTGTCGTGCGCCTTCTTGCCCTTGGCGATGGCCAGTTCGATTTTGGCGATTCCTCGCGCGTTGAAATAGAGCTTTAGCGGCGCCAGGGTTCGACCCTCCCGCTCCACCGCGCTGGCGAGTTTTCTCAGTTCGCGCCCACGCACCAGCAATTTCCGCGGCCGCGTCGGCTCATGGTTGAACTGGCCGGCGGGAGGATAAATTGGAATTGTCGCGTTGATCAGCCAAAGCCCGCCCTTTTCGGTGCTGGCGTAACTCTCCGCGATATTGGCGCGGCCGGCGCGCAAGGACTTCACCTCGGTGCCCAGCAATTGCACACCAGCCTCGATGGTGTCCTCGAGCAAATAGTCAAAGCGCGCGCGGCGGTTCTCCGCGATCAGCTTGCGGTCTGGTTCGGGTTTCTTGGCCACTAGATGAACCCCGCTTCCGCAATCGCCGCGCGCACTTGCGCTTTGGCGGCGTCGCTACAGACGAGTATCGGCAAGCGCACGTCATCGCTGCATTTCCCAAGCAACGAGCACGCATATTTCGTCGGCGCAGGCGAGGGCTCGACGAACAGCGCCCGGTGCAAAGCCGCCAGTTTCGCGTCAATCGCGCGGGCGGTTGCATAATCGGCGCGCGCGCACGCCTCCTGCATCTGCGCGCACAGCTTCGGCGCAACGTTCGCCGTCACCGAGATGCAACCTACCCCGCCATTTGCGTTGAAACCGAGCGCGCTGCCGTCGTCGCCCGACAATTGCGCGAACTTCTCCCCGCACAGCGCGCGATGCCGCGCCACCCGCGACATGTCGCCGGACGCATCCTTGGCGCCGATCACGTTTGGCAACGAGGCGATGCGCGCCATCGTCTCTACGCTGATGTCGACGACAGTGCGGCCCGGTACGTTGTAGGCGAGGATCGGAATTTCCACCGCCTCGCCGATCGCCTGGAAGTGCGCGACAAGCCCATCCTGACTGGGCCGGTTGTAGTAAGGCGCCACCACGAGCACGGCGTCGGCGCGCGCGCGCTTGGCTGCCCTTGCGAGTTCGATTGCCAGCGCTGTGTTGTTGGAGCCAGCGCCGGCTATGACCGGCGCGCGCCCGGCGGCGGCTTCGACGCAGAGTTCCACTACCCGAACGTGTTCCTCGAAGCTCAAAGTGGCGCTTTCCCCGGTAGTGCCGCAGGCGACCACACCGCGTGAGCCTTCGGTAATCTGCCAATCCACCAAGGCCTGGAACGCCCGTTCATCCAAGGTTCCGCCGCGAAATGGCGTTATCAGCGCTGGAATAGAGCCTTGGAACATGGGGGGTATTCGCCTCTCGCAGCCTCGGGGCTGGCGTTGGCGCGATTCCTGCCACAGTGTCGGGTGAGATTCAAAGCGCGCGGCAGGAACGTCGCGGCTCTGGAACGGATTTCTGGCGGGAGAACAAACAGCATGCTTGCAGCCTCGCTGATCCGCGCCGCGGCGTTGGCCGCGATGGCAACCGGCGTGTTGGCAGCCTCCAGCGCCGGCCAAAGCGAAGCGCCCG
>DPWD01000243.1 GCA_003526465.1 Hyphomonadaceae bacterium | reverse complement strand
TGCGCAGCATTCAGTCCGGGCCGAAGCCCGCTTCGGCGGGCGAAGGCCCGGACTTGCGCTTCGCGCAATCCGGGAATGGGTGGTTGCTCAGTTTTTGAGGGAGTTTCAAAACGGGGCGCACAGTTCACCGGCGCGCGACGCGGGCGTAGCGGGTGTTGAACAACGTCGCGAGGTTTTCGATCACTGCTCTGCGCGCTGCTTCTCGCACTGCCGCTTGGCTTGAAGCCACGCACCCCGTCAGGTCCTGGTGCGCGACGCCCAATTCATCGACGCGCTCGGTGTATTGTTCGGTGACGCCGGCGATTGGGCCCTCGCGGAGTGCGTCGGCGCAGCCAATGCCGGACAGCAATAAAATCGATTCAGCCGGCAGCGTTCCTTGCGGGACGATCACGTAATAGCTCACGCGGTCATCGGCGCTCTGCGGCGCGCTTTCCGCCACATAGAGCGGCGCGTAGGCTTCGCTGTCTTGCCGCTCGACCGCGGGGACGACGATTAGGCGCATGATGCGGGCAGCGTCTGCTTCCGCGCGTTCGCGCTCTTCGCGCGTCAGGCCCGTTGCAAGATCGACGCGGTAGCGCGCGCGCCAGGCACCATCCGGCAGGCGGTCGATCTCGATGGGCGAGCATTCCTGCGGGAAGCGCCGCCGCGACAGGTTGCGCTCGGGGCAATTTTCGCCGAGCGCGATCCACACACCCTCAACGAGCGGCGACGGCCCGATCTGGTCGGCGACGGAGAAGAGCGGCGCCTCGGCGCTGAGGTTAGCGCAGGCGCCCAATGCCGCGGCGAGCGCCAGCGCAACAGCGGATCGCAGGATGGTCATGGGGGTTCACCCCTCCAAAGGCGCGAACTCCACGCCATCATAGGCTTCGCTCAACGGCAGGTCCGTTTCGATTGCAGAGAATGCGAGCGCCGCGCCGGCCCCGTCCGCATCGACGCTGGTCCAAGCCGAACCCGCGCGCGTCCACACCCGCCCGAAGGGCCGGTTCTGCGAAAGGAAGGCCACGTGCATGACCGAGGGTATGGATTGGTATTCTTCCAATTTCTGGGTCTGGTCGAACCATTCGGTCGAAGGCGAAAGCACTTCGATGATGACGCGCGGCTCCGCGGCCCAGAGGTCGCTCGGCTTTGGCTTGCCGCAATCGACGGTGACATCGGGGTAGCGGACGTTGCCCTGGGGGATGCGCACCTTCATGTCTGAGCCGAACGGCTCGCAGGGTTTTCCCCTGAGCCTCAGCTGGAGGCTGAGGAGCACATTTCGGCAGACGCGATTGTGAGCCGCGGTTCCGCCCGCCATCAGGGTAATGACCCCATCCACAAGCTCGTGCTTGCGTTCCTGCTGCTTCTCCCATTCGATGTAGCGGTCGAAGCTCATAGTGAGGCGGGCCGGGGCGTTCATCGGCCAACATTAGACCAAGCCAGGCTTTCCCGCTACAAGCGCGCCCATGAATCAGGCCCAGGTCCTCGACGAGTTCCGCGCCGCGGGCGCGCTGCTGGAGGGGCATTTCATTCTGTCATCGGGGCTGCATTCGCCGGTGTTCTTCCAGAAAAACGCCGTGTTCATGGACCCCGCGCGCACCGAGCGGCTTTGCAAGGCGCTGGCGGAAAAAGCGCGCGCGGCGTTTGGGGCGATCGACGTCGTGGTGTCGCCAGCCGTGGGGGCGATCATACCTGGGTACGAAACGGCGCGGCACCTGGGCGCCCGCGCGATGTTCGTCGAGCGCGACCAGGGCGCCTTTCAATTGCGGCGCGGTTTCGAGATCAAGCCGGGCGAGCGCGTCCTGATGGTCGAGGATGTGGTTACCACCGGGCTCTCTTCGCGCGAGTGCCTCGATGCGATCCGCGGCCATCCTGGAACTTTGGTCGGCGCGGCGTGCCTGATCGACCGCTCCGGCGGCAAGGCCAAGATCGGCGCGAAGCTGGTTTCGCTCGCCGCGGTGGATGCGCCTGCATATCCCGCCGATGCGCTGCCGCCGGAGCTCGCGGTGCTGCCGGCGGTGAAGCCTGGGTCGCGGGGGCTGAAGGCATGAGCGCTGGCATGCTGCGAGGCGCGCCCATGAATCGTCTCCGCCTCGGCGTCAACATCGATCACGTCGCCACCATCCGCAATGCGCGCGGGGGAGAGCATCCCGATCCCGCGCGCGCGGCGATCATCGCGCTTGAAGCGGGCGCCGATGGGATTACCGCGCATCTGCGCGAAGACCGCCGCCACATCTCCGACGCCGACATCGATGCGCTTGCGGCGATGCTGCTCGATCGCGGCCGGCCGCTCAATCTCGAAATGGCGGTGACGTCGGAAATGCTCGACATCGCGCTCAAGCATCGCCCGCACGCCGTTTGCCTAGTGCCGGAGCGGCGCGAGGAGCGCACCACCGAAGGCGGGCTCGACGTGCTTGGCGGCCACAATTGGATCACCCCGTTCGTGACCAGGCTCAAGGACGCCGGCTCGCGGGTATCGCTGTTCATCGCCGCCGACGCCGCCCAGATCGAGGCGTCCGCACATGTCGGCGCGCAAGTGGTCGAGCTTCACACCGGCGCCTATTGCGACGCCGCGCGAGAAGGCCGCGCCGAAGCGGCGGAAGCAGC
>DPWD01000011.1 GCA_003526465.1 Hyphomonadaceae bacterium | reverse complement strand
CCTTCGAGCATGCCCGCGACCTTGCCGTTAAGCGCCGCAGTCGCGGCATGAGCGCCGTCGGCGGCGTCATGGAACGCGTTGGTGTGCTGGCCGAGCGTCGTTGCCGACGCGGCGAAGGCGGCGAGGTGCTGCTCCAGCGCGCCCTCGATAGCGCCCATCTCGGTCTTCACCAATTTGGAGGTCTCGCGCATCAGCCGCACTTGGCGGGCGACGCCCATGGTCATGGCTTCGGTGTCCTCGCGCATGTCGGCGTTCAGCTGCAAGATCGCTTCGCGCTCGCGCTGCAGCGCTTGCGAGGCAGCGTCGGCGCTGTCTTGCGAAGCAGCGATAGTTTCGTTGAACAGAGCCGCGTTGCGGCGCGCGGAGTGCTCCAGCTCAGCCAGCCGCTCGAGCGCGGAGGCGACGGAATCGCTCAAGCTTTCGATCTCGGCTTTAACCGTGTTGGCGAGGCGGCGCGCGCCGGTTTCATCGCTCTCCGCCGGCAAGCGCGTTTCCCGGGTGAGGCGAATGAAAGCGGCCGCAAGATTGCGCGCCTTGGAAGCTTCCCCGGCCGCGGAGGCCGAAACCCAGAACAGGATAGCCGGCCCGAAGGCGAGTGCGGCCATCCCCGCCTGCACGGCGGGGTCCATCTTGGAAAGCGCCTCAATGCCGAAATAGGACACCGGGCCGCCAATAGCGGCGCCGACCCATCCGAGCGCGGCGAGGCCTCCGACGAACCCAGCCAAGGAAAAGCCGCCGCGGACCCGCTCGCGCGAGTCGATGGCGGGGATTTCGCGCGCTTCCTCGGCGATTTCCTCGTCCGCAGGCGCCTCTTCGGCGGGCTCGGCCCGCTCGCCAAACGCCTCGAACGGATCGGGTTCTTCGTCCTCGAAATACATGACCCAAACTCCCCGGCCGCTAGAACCCGCGGCGCTTGACGCCAGCGGGGTGCAACGGCCATGCCAACTAGGCGAGTAGCGCCAGCGCAGGCGCCGCTTTTGGGTTGGCGTTAGGGTAATCGCCTGTTGGGAGGAGCGCAGGATGAGTTCATTCGCCTTAGCCTTGAGCGCGTTCGTGCTGATCCATGTGGGCATATCCGCGACCGGCCTACGGCGCACGCTCGTCGCGGGGATGGGCGAGGGCGCTTACCGGATCGCGTTCTCGATTGTGTCGTTAGGGTTGCTGGTTTGGCTCATTCACGCTTACGGCGCGATGAGGAGCGATCCGTTCGATCCGCTGACCTGGCCGCTTTGGGCGCCGCCGGATTGGCTGCGGGGGCCGGCGATGGGGCTGATCGTACTTGGTGTCGTGCTCGCGGTCGCGGGCGTGCTGACGCCGGGGCCCACTTATGCCGGCTTTGAAAGAAGCGTCGCCAATGCCGACGCAGCGCACGGCGTGCTGCGCATCACCCGCCATCCCTTCCTTTGGGGCGTTGCATTCTGGGCCGCGGGCCACGCGCTGGTTAATGGCGAGCGCTTCGCGCTCATGCTGTTTGGCGGCCTGGGTCTCATGGTCGTCCTCGGGACGCGCTCGATCGACCGCAAAGGGCGCGCGCGCAATCCCGAAGCCTGGGCGAATTTCGAGGAGGTCACGTCGAATCTGCCGTTTGCCGCGATCACGCAAGGGCGGAACAAGCTGGTGCTAGGCGAGATGTGGTGGCGGGTCTTGCTTGGCGTTGGCGTGTGCGCGGCGATTGTCTTTTACCATGGAGCAGCGATCGGGGTTTCGGTGTTGTCAACCGCGCCTTAAGCTAACGCGGGCGAGACTACGCCCATGCTTGCTGTGTTCGATCGAGCGCATTTTGAGAACATGACCGGGGGAGACCGCGCGCTGCAGCGCGAAGTTATCGATCTGTTCAAGGCGCAGGCGGCCGCCTGGGAAGCGGCGCTCGCGTCCACGCAAGATTGGCGCGACCCGGTGCACACGATGAAAGGCTCGGCGCGCGGCATTGGCTTGATGGCGCTGGCGCAGGCGTGTGAAGCCGCCGAGGAAGGGGCGCAAGCAGGGCCGGAGCTGGCGCGCGTGCGCGCGGCGTTGAGCGAGGCGCTGGATGCTTTGCGCGATTTCGCTTCGGATTGCTCGCGGCACCTCCCCTCCCCTCGCGGGGAGGGGGTTCCAGCGTGTACAATTCAAGGATCGGAAACCGCTCCTAGAGGGACCATGTCGGCCGAGATTTTCACGCGCCCCCTGCTCATCGAAAGTGGAGACATCGATGAGCTCGGGCATGTCAACAACATCGTCTATCTGCGATGGGCCCAGGAAATGGCGACCGCGCATTGGCTCGCGCGCGCGCCACAGCAGATGATTGCCGATTATGTCTGGGTAGTTCGCCGCCACGAGGCCGAGTATCGCGATGCGCTCGCGCCCGGCGATCAAATAGAGGCGCGCACTTGGGTGAGCGAAGCGCCGCACGGCGCGGTCTGGCCGCGTTTTGTACAAATCAGCAAACTGAGTACGCCAAAGCCGGCCGTTGAAATCCGAACCGATTGGTGCCTGCTCGACCGAGTGACGCGGCGGGTCAAGCGCGTGCCGCCAGAACTCGCGCGGCTTTTCATTGCTTGAACGCTTTCAAAATTGCGGATGGTTCGGATCCGGCGCGCCGACAGCGATGCGCATCAGATCGCGCACTTCCCCCAAACGATCGTAGGTCAGGAATCCCAGCAGGAACAATTCGCACACGAACCGCCAATAGATCACAACCGCCGCACCCACCGCCGGCGCGGCGACAATTTGTACAATTCCGGCGCCGAGATTGCCGGCCAGCAGCGCGCCTATTCCAGTCAGCAAGGCGCCGAGCGCTGCGCCCGCGATGACTACAAGCCCGATCCAATACACCAGCTTGACCAGCGCCGGCCCCATCGGACGCTCGAACCCGAGTATGCGTTGCAACAGGGAAGACATCGCGTGTTTGCTCCGTACGAATCGCTTTCGCGATCAGAGCGTATGGCCGCCATCGACGACAAGCACGGCCCCGCCGTCGGCCTCGGCCAGCATGAGTGGAATGAGTTCGCCGAGACCGATTCCGGGCAAGCGCGCTACCGGGGTCTCCATTTCCGCGAGCCGCGCGAAGGCGCTGGCGTCATCGCCATGCGCCAATTCCTTGAACAGCGGCGTGTCGACCCAGCTTGGCGCGTCGCCCCCGAAGGCCAGGGCGCTCACGCGAACTTGGAGTTCGCCGCCCTCGCGCGCTGCGTGACGGAGCAG
Organism: Hyphomonadaceae bacterium; assembly: GCA_003526465.1. Taxonomy (GTDB): domain Bacteria; phylum Pseudomonadota; class Alphaproteobacteria; order Caulobacterales; family Aquidulcibacteraceae; genus Vitreimonas. Next base: position 280 of record DPWD01000011.1, on the reverse strand, counting down.
CGCCATGAAGCCATTTCCCTGATCGAGTTCCTCGCGCAAGGCCGCGGCAGAGGTCAGAAATATTATTGCGCCGCCGTCGCGATTGTCCCCGATCAGGGGCATGATCGCGTCCAGGCCGCAGCGGGCTGCGTCGAGGTAATTGTCCCGGCGCGGAAACGACGCGCCGGCGTCGAGGAACGCCCAGTCCAGGCGGCCGTATTGGCCGGCGATGAATTCGGCCGCGTCGCGCCAGCGGCTTGCGTCGGCGGGGTCGAACGTCAGCATCGACACTTTCTCCGGC
>DPWD01000293.1:2599-2722 GCA_003526465.1 Hyphomonadaceae bacterium | reverse complement strand
GCTCGCCGCCTACCGGCGCGCGCAACAGAAGGAAAAAGAGCGCCGCGCCAAGCTCATGGGCGCCGGCGCCGAGCGCGAGCGCGTCACTCGCGAAGTGATTATCCCGGAAACCATCACCGTGCA
>DPWD01000293.1:0-2527 GCA_003526465.1 Hyphomonadaceae bacterium | reverse complement strand
CCACCGAGCATGGCCACGCCGTCCGCCGCGTTGCCGAATCCGATATCGAAGAAGGCTTGGCCGGCCTCATCGAGGATACCGACGAAAACCTGCTGCCCCGGCCCCCGGTCGTGACCGTGATGGGTCACGTCGACCACGGCAAGACGTCCCTTCTGGACGCATTGCGCCAGACCGATGTCGCCGCCGGCGAAGCTGGCGGCATCACGCAGCATATTGGCGCCTATCAGGTGCGTTTGAAGGAAGGCCAGCGCGTTACCTTCTTGGACACCCCGGGCCACGCCGCGTTTTCCGCCATGCGCGCGCGCGGCGCGCAAGTCACCGACATTGTCGTGCTCGTGGTCGCCGCCGATGACGGGGTTATGCCGCAAACGATTGAAGCGGTGCAGCACGCGCGCGCGTCCGGCGCGCCGATCATTGTGGCGATCAACAAGATCGACAAGCCCGACGCCAACCCGACGCGGGTGCTGACCGATCTGCTGCAGCACGAAATCGTCACCGAAACCCATGGCGGCGACACGCTTTCGGTCGAAGTCTCGGCGCTGAAGAGGACCGGCCTCGACAAACTGGTTGAGACCATCCTTCTGCAGGCCGAATTGCTCGATCTCAAGGCCAATCCGGATCGGCCCGCCGAAGCGGCGGTGATTGAATCCAAGCTCGACCGCGGCCGTGGCACCGTAGCCACCGTGCTGGTGCAGAAGGGCACGTTGAAGCGCGGCGATATCGTCGTCGCCGGCGGGCAATGGGGCCGCATCCGCGCTATCACCAACGAGCGCGGCCAGGTTCTGCAAACCGCCGGCCCCTCCGAGCCGGTGGAGATCATGGGGCTCGAAGGGGTGCCCGAGCCGGGCGATGTGCTGAACGTGGTCGAAAGCGAAACCCGCGCGCGTGAGGTCGCCGATTATCGCCAGCGTGCGCGGCGTCAGCGCACCGCGGGCGGGGGAAGTCAGGTGCGCACCTCGCTTGAATCCATGATGGCGAAGTTCAAGGATTCCTCGGCCAAGGAATTGCCGGTGCTGGTGAAGGCGGACGTGCAGGGCTCGGCCGAAGCGATTGTCGGCTCATTGGATAAGCTGGCGCACGACGAAGTGCGCGCGCGCGTTGTGCTGTCCGGCGTCGGCGCCATCAACGAATCCGACGTGCAATTGGCGAAAACCTCCGGCGCGCCGGTTATCGGCTTCAATGTCCGCGCCTCCAAGGAAGCGCGCGATCTGGCCGAACGCGAAGGCGTGGAGATCCGCTATTACGCGATCATCTACGATTTGATCGACGACATCAAAGGCGTGATGTCTGGCATGCTCGCGCCGCATATGCGCGAGACCTTCCTCGGCAACGCGGAAGTGCTCGAAGTGTTCAACATCTCCAAGGTCGGCAAGGTGGCCGGTTGCCGCGTCAGCGACGGCGTTGTGCGCAAGGGCGCCAAGGTGCGCATCCTGCGCGAAAACGTGGTGATCCAGGAGATGGGCGTGCTCACCACCTTGAAGCGGTTCAAGGACGAGGTGAACGAAGTGCTGAGCGGGCAGGAGTGCGGGATGAGCTTCGGTCAGTTCCAGGACATCAAGCAGGGCGATGTCATCGAGTGCTTCAACGTGGAAGTCGTACAACGCACGCTTTGAGGGATTGGCGATGCTGAGATCGGCGATGATTGCCGCGCTCGCGGCCCTGGCGCTTGCGGGATGCGAGGCGGCGGACAATGAGGCCGAGGCGCCAGACGTGCGCGCTTCGACCGTTGTGGTGCCCGAAACCCGAGTCGACGCCGTGCCGCAGGAGGAGCCGGCGGTCGCCCGCTCGCAATGGGAGGCGGTCAACGAGAACGCGCGCATCAGGACCGGCAATCTGCGCGTCAGCCTGGCCAGCGGGGTCCGCGGCGGGCCGCTGATTTTCGCTTTCGCCAACGGCATCACCATCGAAGCGCAGCCCTATGATGTGGCGCCAGCGGATTCCCGATCCGGCGTCGGCGGGCAGAGTTTCGCCGCTGTTCTGGGCGGCGACCCGCGCGTGGACACCCATCTTTACCGCGTCATCAGCGAGAACGTGGCGCGCACCGCCAGGGATGGCGGCCTGTGCGGTGAGATTCTCACCCGCCACATGGCGGCAAGCGAGTTCGTGGATGGCAGCGGCCGTTGGGTGTTCAAGCTCGCGGCGTTCAGCGGCGAAGCGGCGCCGCCATCTGGTGCAGACCCGGTGCTGTGCAGAGCCTATTCGTACACGGCCGATTGAGATGAAGCGCAAGAAGCATGGAAGCGGGGGCGCTGGCCCCTCGCAGCGCCAATTGCGGGCCGGCGAACTTGTGCGTCATGCGCTGGTGGAAATTCTGGCGCGCGAGGATCTGCGCGACCCCGAATTGCAAGGCGTGTCGGTGACGGTCGGCGAAGTGCGCGCTTCGCCCGATCTCAAGCACATGACGGCGTTCGTCTCTGCGCTCGGCCCCGGCGATGGCCGCGCGGTGGCCGCGGCGTTGACGCGCTGCAAGGGCTTTCTGCGCGGGAAGCTCGCGCGCATGATCGATCTGCGTTTCACCCCCGACCTG
>DPWD01000390.1 GCA_003526465.1 Hyphomonadaceae bacterium | reverse complement strand
CCGCAGTGCAGGCAGACGTCCTCGTCCTTGGCCATGATGCGGCCGGTTTTCAGGCCATCGGCGACATAGATATCCTGCGTGAGGTTCGTTGCCGGCGCCGCCAGACGCTCGCGCAGCACCGTTTCTTCGCCATTCTCGGTGAACGTGATGCAATCCATCGGGCAGATGTCGACGCAAGCGTCGCACTCGATGCACAGATCGGCGGCGAACACGGTTTGCACGTCGCAATTGAGGCAGCGCTGCGCCTCCTTGAACCCAAGCAGCGGGTCGAAGCCCTTCTCGACCTCGATCTTGACGTTGCGCAGCGCCACTTCGGGCTCCACCAGCGGAACCTTGTAGCGCAGATCGAGCGAGACGTCGTTGTCGTAGCTCCATTCGTGGATGCCCATCTTGGTGGACATCATCGACACGCCCGGCGGCGGGCGGTCGGCGCGCACATCCTTCTTGTTCAGGAACAGATCGATCGACACCGCCGCGTCATGGCCATGCGCCACCGCCCAGATGATGTTCTTCGGCCCAAACGCAGCGTCGCCGCCGAAGAACAGGTTGGGAAGCGAGGATTGCATGGTCACAGAATCGACGACCGGCATGTTCCATTTGTCGAATTCCATGCCGATATCGCGCTCGATCCAGGGAAACGCGTTCTCCTGGCCCACCGCCATCAGCACGTCGTCGCATTCGTAGTGCACGTCCGGTTCGCCGGTGGGGACGAGTTTCCGCTTTCCGCCCTCCTCCACCCAATGCATCTTGGTGAAGGTCACGCCGGTAAGCTTGCCGTTCTTGTGGGTGAATTCCTTGGGCGAGAGGAAATTAAGGATCGGGATGCCTTCGTGCATCGCGTCTTCTTTCTCCCAGGGGCTCGCCTTCATCTCGTCGAAGCCGGAGCGGACGATGACCTTCACGTCCTCCCCGCCCAGGCGGCGCGAGGTGCGGCAGCAATCCATGGCGGTGTTGCCTCCACCCAGCACGATCACGCGCTTGCCGATTCTGTCGACGTGCTCGAACGAGACGCTGGACAGCCAATCGATGCCGATATGGATATTGGCGGCGGCTTCCTTCTGCCCCGGCAAGCCGAGATCGCGTCCGCGCGGCGCGCCGGTGCCGACGAACACCGCGTCCCATTTCTGCGCCAGCAGCGCTTTCAGGCTCTCCACCCGCTCGCCGAAATGCGTCACCGGCTCGTAGCGCAGGATGTAATTCACTTCTTCGTCGATCACGCTCTCCGGCAATCGGAAACGCGGAATCTGCGTGCGGATCATGCCGCCGCCTTTGGAATCGGCGTCGAAGATGTGGACCTCGTAGCCCAGCGGCAAGAGATCGCGCGCCACCGTGAGTGAAGCCGGCCCCGCGCCGATGCACGCTACGCGCTTGCCGTTCTTCTTCGTAGGCTTCGCGGGCAGCAGGTGCTCGACCTCGCCCTTGTTGTCCGCCGCGACGCGCTTCAGCCGGCAGATCGCCACCGGCTCCGGCTTGCCCTCCGCATCCTCGACGCGCCCGCGCCGGCACGCCGGCTCACAGGGGCGATCGCACGTGCGCCCGAGGATCCCCGGAAACACGTTCGACTTCCAATTGATCATGTAGGCGTCGGCGTATTTTTGCTCCGCGATCAGGCGGATGTACTCGGGCACGGGCGTGTGCGCCGGACACGCCCATTGGCAGTCGACGACCTTGTGGAAATAGTCCGGATTACGGATGTCGGTGGGCTTCAAGCGGGCCGCTCCTATTGGGGCCGCCAACCTAGCCCGCGGCGCGCGCGAAGCAAGCGGCTAGCGGATCGAAGTTCCACCGGCGAGAAAAGCGTGCTATGCTAGGCGTTATGGACGCCACCACCATCGCCCTGGACGAGGAGCTGTTCGAGATGGCGAATCTGGAGCCCGAAAAAACGGGCGTCGGCGGATTCGTCTATATCAGCACCGCATTTCCGCGCCATGGCCCACGCGTGAAGTTTTTCAAGAAACTTGGCAAGGATCAGCCGAGCTTCAGCGTCTCCATCGCCGAGCAGCCGGAAGTATTGGTATCCAGCCTCAGCCAGTCCGACACGGACCGCTATGCGCCTGAAGTCATCGAGTTCGTGCACCGCAATCGCGAACGCCTGCTCGATTTCTGGAGCAACGGAACCGATTGGCCCTCGGACCAGGTGCATGCGTTCCTGAACTCGTTCGTCCGTATCGGCTGAACTCGGACTACCGCACTCCGGCTACGTCATAGGCGGAAAATGCGCCTGGCTCCCAGTGCGGCTGGTAGAGCACGCCGCCGGCCAACAGAAAGTCGTTCAGGTATAGTTTCTCAGCGCGCGTATCGAGCAGCGTTTCATGGGTCCCGTCGGCGGCGACCACATGCATCAGCCCGGGCCATTCGCTAACCAGGTAGCGCCCTTCGCCGATCGCCGCGACGCCGTCGGCGTCGCCCAACCCCTCGCCGAGTACGGTGGTTGCGCGCGTTGCATAGTCGATGGACAAGAGCCGCCCGGCCATGGTCGTCACGATCAGGCGATCCGGTTCGGGCAATAGGCCGTTGACGGAATCGAGCAGCTCGTGCTCGAGCCAAACGGTTGGAGCGTCGCCTCGGATCGCATAAATCCGCCCGGCGCCGGAATCCGCGATCAGCACGCCGCCGTCGGGCGCGAGCGCCAGATCGTTCAAGAAGCGCGCGCCGGGGATAGCCACGCCGCGGCGGATCGCGCCGGTGGCTGCGTCCACCACCACCATGCGGTCGATGTCGGCGACATAAAGCGCATCGCCCCCGCGCGCGATTCCCTTCGGCGCATCGAGCCCGCGCGCAAATTCGCGCTGCAACAGCTGGCCATCGGTCGAGATGCGGGAAATGAAGCCGTTGCCGTCCTTAGCGCCGCCTTCGCCATTCACGTTGGTGACAAAGAGAAACGAGCCCTCCCGCGAAAGCGCGGCGCTTTCAGGATTGGCAAGGCCCTCGACGCGCCAGCGCAAGGTAAACGAAACCGGGTCGAGCGCCGGAGGCGCCTCGCGCGCGCAAGCTGCCAGGGCGAACAACAAAAACAGAAATCGAGCCATGCCATACTGACTAGTGTTACGCGCGGCGCCCGCCAAGCCCGCCGCGACCGGGGCCGAAATTAGCGCGACAATTCTCTCCAAGCTGGAGCGCGCACCTCCCGGTGCGCATCTTTTTTTGGCGGACGAGAGCGAGCCTGTCGGCTCGCGGGCGCACCGGGAGGTGCGTGCTCCAACCTCCGCCCGCCTTCGCCGAAGCTACGATGAGCGCACCCTCTCCGCGGCGCGGGTAGGTAGCGCTCCTCCCCCCTTGCGGGGGAGGTGGCGAGCGCATGCGAGCCGGAGGGGGGTAACGGCGGCGTTCTGTCGGGATGAGTTGCAGAAGCGCGCACTCCCGACCACGGCGCTGACCCCCACCCCCTACCCCCTCCCCGCAAGGGGGAGGGGGATGTCGGCGACCGCCACACCGCGCTTCGGCTCTGCGATATGCATATGTGATTGCCCTGCCTCTCGGGGGCGCGGGTGCGTCCAACATCGAAGTGCGGGGATAGATTCAACTCTCTCCCTTTTTCCACCCAACAAAAACAAGCACATGCTCGAATCTATCCGACCGCGTTCCCACCGCGTTAGAGTCGCCCCGTCTTCTGTAGGGAGGCTCAAGGTACCAACGGCCGAACAGTTCAGAAGATGTGGTTTGAGTGTGATTTGCATTGAGGAGAGGAAACGAGAAACTCAATGGCCCGGCGAGGTGGGGATTAGGGATTGGGGATTAGGGATTGGGTGCGCCCGGTTCTGAAACTTGATCGCGATCCCCGGGGACGATGTTGGCGAGACCGGAGCGGGAATGCGC
>DPWD01000387.1 GCA_003526465.1 Hyphomonadaceae bacterium | reverse complement strand
GGCGACGGCCCATAAAATGCGCGTCGATCTGTTTGACTTCGACTTGCCCGAAGCGTTGATCGCGCTGCGCCCGGCGCGCCCGCGCGACAGCGCACGCTTGCTGCATGTGCCGGCGGACGGTGCTTTCGAAGACCGGATCGTGAGCGACGCGCCGTCGCTGTTTCGCCCTGGCGACTTGCTGGTGTTCAACGACACGCGCGTGATCCCGGCGCGGTTGAGCGGCGTTCGGGCGCGCGCGGAATCGAGCGTTGCCGTGGAGGCGACCTTGATCGAGCGGGTGTCGCCTTCGCGATGGGTTGCGCTCGCCAAACCGGGAAAGCGCTTACGCGAGGGCGATCGCATTCGGTTCGGGACGTTGGACGATAGGGCCTGTTTGCTCGGTGCGCTGGATGCGGTTGTGGCCGCCAAGGGCGAGGATGGCGCGGTCACGCTTGCCTTCGATCTCGCCGGCGCGGACCTCGATGCAGCCATCGCAGGCGCCGGGGCGATGCCGCTGCCGCCTTACATCGCGGCAAAGCGCGCGCCGGACGATGACGATGTGAGCGATTATCAAACCTTCTATGCGCGCGAAGATGGCGCCGTGGCCGCGCCCACAGCGGGCTTGCATTTCACACACGAACTGTTTGAGCGGCTCATTGAACGCGGCCTGCGGTGCATGCGCCTAACCCTGCATGTGGGCGCGGGGACTTTTCTTCCCGTCAAGGCCGCCGACACAAGCCAGCACTTGATGCACAGCGAGTGGCGCGCCATCCCTGAGGGCGTCGCCTTCGAAATTAATCGCGCCAAGAGCGAGGGGCGTCGCGTCATCGCCGTTGGCACTAGCTCTTTGCGTGCACTGGAGTCGGCAGCCGACGAATCCGGACGCGTGCGCGCCGAAGCGGGGCAGACCGATATTTTCATCACGCCCGGCTATCGCTTTCGCGTCGTCGATGGCCTCTGGACCAATTTCCACCTGCCGCGTTCGACGCTTTTTATGCTGGTTTGCGCGTTCGCGGGGTTGGAGCGCATGCGAGCGGCCTATGCGCACGCCATCGCGCAGGGTTATCGCTTCTATTCCTATGGGGACGCTTCGTTATTGTGGCGAGCGACATCCTCCTCCCCGTGAGGGGAGGAGGCAGGGGGCGGGGCGAAACACCGACCCGCAGCGTTGGGCCGTTATGCTTTTGCGCTTGTGCCCCTGGACGCGATGCGCTTTCACAACCCGGATGCGCTCTCTTTGGACGGAGTTTCACCCCACACCCTGCTCCCTCTCCCGCCGGGCCGCTTGGCGGTCCGGAACACAACGGGTCCCGATCGCTTCGCGATCGGGTGGGGGAGGGGAAGCGTGAGCTTCCCCTTCACCGTCCACGCCACCGATTCCGCCGCGCGCACCGGGGTGCTGCACACGCCGCGCGGGGACATACGAACGCCGGCGTTCATGCCGGTGGGCACCGCCGGAACCGTGAAAGCGCTGACAGCCGAGCAGGTCGCCCAAACCGGCGCCGACATCATTCTCGGCAACACCTACCACCTGATGCTGCGCCCAGGCGGCGAGCGGCTTGCGAGGCTTGGCGGGCTGCATCGCTTCATGGGCTGGGAGAAGCCGATCCTCACCGACAGCGGCGGCTATCAGGTGATGTCACTTGCGCAGTTGCGCAAACTTGACGCCGACGGGGTCACATTCCGGAGCCACGTCGACGGCAGCATGCACCGGCTCACACCAGAGCGTGCAACAGAGCTGCAAGCGGACATGATCGGCGCCGATATCGTTATGCAGCTCGATGAATGCCCGGCGCTGCCGGCGCCGCGCGACACAGTGCAAAAGGCGATGGAGCTTTCGCTTGCTTGGGCCGAGCGCTGCAAGCGCGCGTTCGGTCAGCGGCAAGCGCAGAACTTGTTCGCGATTGTGCAAGGGGGAACCGATGCGGAGTTGCGGCGCCACTCCGCCGAGGCGCTGGTACGCGAAGGCTTCGACGGTTACGCCATCGGCGGCCTCGCCGTGGGCGAAGGGCACGACGCCATGTTGGCGACGCTGGATGTGACCGTCCCGCATCTCCCGTCCGACAGGCCGCGCTACCTGATGGGCGTGGGCAAGCCGCTCGATATCGTTGAAAGCGTCGCGCGCGGGATCGATATGTTTGACTGCGTGCTGCCGACGCGCTCAGGCCGTCACGGGCAAGCGTGGAGCGATGCAGGGCCGATCAATATTAGCAATGCGCGCTTCGCGGAGGATGTTTCCCCGCTTGATGAAGCCCTCGATTGCCCCGCCAGCAGCCTCTATTCGAAGGCCTACTTACACCATCTCTTCAAGGCCGGCGAAATCCTGGGGCAAGTTCTGCTTTCCTGGCACAACCTCGCTTATTATCAGGGCTTAATGACGCGCTTGCGCGCGGCGATCGGCGCGGGTCGGCTCCAGGACTTTCATGATCGTTTCGCGGAGGGCGTGCGTGCGAGTGGCCCGGCGGCGACTTAGCGGTCGCTCGGCGTGAGAAGCGAGTTTGCGACGCTGAGTAATGAGGCTATGGTCGCGCCCGCGACGGTCGTCCCACGAGGACGTGAATAGGGAACGCGGTGAAGGGGCTTCGCCCTCCAATCCGCGGCTGTGCCCGCAACTGTAAGCGGCAAGCGCTCCGCCTCATGCCACTGCCGTTAGGCGGGAAGGCGGCGGATGCGCGATAAACCGCGAGCCAGGAGACCTGCCGTCGCATGTCGCTCGTTCGCCCGGCCGGGACCAGCCGAACGAAACGGAGAACTCCGCCTAGAGCGACGCGGGCGCGCCCCCTTGCCCCGCTTGTCGCTCAGCCACGCGCCCGATGGGGAGGCGCTGCGGAAACGGATTGACTCATGCGCTTCACCCTGCCTGCCGCCGCGTTCGCGGCTGTTTCGCTCATCTGCTCGCCTGCCAGCGCGGAAGACGACGAGATCGTCGTCACAGGCACACGCCAACCGACGCCGATATCACGGCTGCCGGCGCGGGTCGAGGCGCTCACCCGTGAGGATATCGAGGTGCAGGCGCTTGCCACGCTTACCCAAGCGCTCGGCGCAGAGGCCGTCCAAAGCGGCGGCGCTGGCGGGCAGGCTTCGCTCTTCCTGCGCGGCGCCAACTCCAACCACTCGCTCGCCCTGCTCGACGGCGTGCGCCTCAACGACGCGTCCGCGCCGAACGGCCAATATGACTTTGGCCAAGACGGGCTCGGCGCACTCGAGCGCGTGGAAACGCTGCGCGGCCCCGCCTCGGCGATCTACGGATCGGACGCGATAGGCGGCGTTGTCAATATGATCCCTCGACGCGGCGGCGACAGCCTTTATGCGCCGTTTGCCGAGTTGGCGCTGGGTTCGCACGAATCCGCGCGTGCGGTGGCCGGCGTCGCGGGCGCAGCTGATATGTTTGAGTACGGCGTCACCGGCGAATGGTTCGAGACTGAGGGCACAGACCAGGTTCCAGCGCGCATGCTCACCCACAATGGCGACCGCGACGGCGCGCGCATGGCGGCGTTGACGGCGAGCGCACGCGCCGAGCACGGCGCATTGGGTCTCGACGGCCTCCTCCGAATCCGCGAATCTGCGGCGGAGTTCGACACTTTTTCCGGCGGGGCCTTCTTCGACTTGCGAGCCGACGATCCCGACCTTGAGAACGAAGCGACGCAGACTTTGTGGCGGCTGGGTGCGGACGCGGCTTTGGGCGCCGCTTCGGAAGTGCAGCTTTCCGCTGGGCAGGTGCTCAGCGATCGCAGCGAAAGCGATGGCGGGGCGACAACTAGCACAGCACGATCCACGCGCGACTTTGTAGAAACGACCGGGCGATACGAACAAGGTGCGTTGCGCCTGAATGGCGGAATTGCATGGGAGCGCGGCGCCATTGAAACCAGTTCGCAATTTACCGCGCCGCTTGCGGTCGCGGAGGAGCAGAGTGCGGTCTTTGCCGTGGCGCAGATCGAGGCGGCGCCGGACGTGACCGCCACCGGCTCGCTTCGGCTAGATAGGTATGATGCATTCGGATCGGAGGTTACCTATTCGGGGGGCGTTGTCTGGAACAGTGCGCCGGTTCGCTTGTTTGCCTCGTACGGCATCGCGTTCAAGGCGCCGACGCTGAGTCAGCGCTTCGAATCGAGCGCGTTCGTCAATCCTAACCTCGATCTCAAGCCTGAACGCTCGCAATCCTGGGAAATCGGCGCCGATTGGCGGGGCGAGGGCTATGCACTTGGCGCTTCCGTTTACCAAACCAGCATCGAAAATCTCATCCAGTATGAGTTCTCCCAATTGCAGAACCGCAATGTCGGCCGGGCGAAAATCAACGGCCTGGAAGCGTACGCCGAGGGGGCGGTTGCGGATTGGGCGAGGCTGCGCCTTGTCTATGCGCACACCGATGCGCGCAACGACCTCACCGGCGAGCGACTTGCGCGCAGGCCGGCGCATTCTTGGCGTCTTGAAGCGCGCTTGGAACCGCTGCAGCGGCTTTCGCTCGATGTTTCCTGGAGCGTTGTGGGCGCGAGAACCGATGTAACATACGACAATTTCGGGCAGTTCGAGTCAGCGAATGGGCGCATCGGCGGCTACGAAATTGGCGCCGTGGCTGCCACATTCGCGTTTGCCGATGTCTACCATGTGTTCGCGCGGATCGACAATTTAACGGACGAGACCTATGAACAACCCGCCGCGTTTGCGGGTCCCCCTCGCAGCTTGAGTGCGGGCATTCGCGCCGCGTTTTGAATGAGAGCATGAACTACGCAGCAGCAATCCTCGCGGGCGGCGAAGGCAGCCGCTTCGGCGCCGACAAGGCGATGGCCGATCTTGGCGGCAAGCCGATGATCGCGCATGTCGTTAAGGCGTTTGGCGGCGCGGTGCGCATCGCCGTGGTGGGAAATGCGCGCGCGGCCACATTGCTCGCCGCCGCCGATCTGTGCGATCCTGCGGACGCTGTGCGTGGGCCGTTGGCGGGCGTTCTCGCGGGGCTTGAGTGGGCGGAGGCGCTTGGCGCG
>DPWD01000309.1 GCA_003526465.1 Hyphomonadaceae bacterium | reverse complement strand
ATGAAACTGGTCGCGCGCGAGAGCCTGCCGCAGCTGCGCGGGGCGCCGATCGCAACAGTGGCGGCGCAAGCGGGCGTGGGACTCGAACGATTGATGAAGGCGGTCGAAACCGCCCATCGCGACTGGAGCGCGCGGGTCAAAACCAAAGACCTCAACGAGTGGCTGCACGCCACCGTGGAGCGCCATCCCCCGCCCGCCGTGCGCGGCAAACGCATCAAGCCGCGCTACATGGCGCAGATCAAGTCGCGCCCGCCGACTTTCGTGTTGCTCTGTTCGCGCGCCGAAGACATGCCGGAAAGCTACAAGCGCTATCTCGTCAATGCGCTGCGTGAGGCGTTCGAACTGCACGCGACGCCGGTGCGTCTGGAACTGAAGGCGGGGAAGAACCCGTTCGTGGAAAACGCGTAGCGACGCGGGCGTCAATTCATCGGCGCGGTATTTGCTTGCTGGTCGGGTAGGGGCGCATCCACGTCGACCCCAAGCGCCCCCGCGCCAATGTTGAGGTCAAGGTCCGAACCGGCAAAGCGCGTCCGCACCGGGTCGAAACAAACCGACCGCAGCGAGCCGTTCTCGAAATCTCCGCCGGGCAGGCTATCGCGCCGGTACCATTGCCGGCTGAGCGTGACGCGCCCGGTCAAGGATTGGCCCGGCGGCGACCACGTCTGCGCGATGCGTGCGCGCGCGCCCTCGGTGCGCGCCCACGCCGGCCAATCGTCAGCGACGTGGGTGAAATTCACGCGCAGATTGCCGCAATCGAACTCGCCCCACTCGATATTGGTGATTTCCCGCAGGCGCCGCCCCGATGGCCCACAGAAAGAGGGCCGAGCCCCGCCATAGGGCGAGCCCTGCATCGCCGCCTGCCCCTGTTCGGGCGACAGCGTATAGAGCACGACGCCTGGCCCGACGGCTTGCCTCGCTTGCGCGGTCAAGAAGCCGAGGTCGACAAATTCCTGCATGCGCGCGGCGCTCTCGGCGGTAACCTCCGCGCCCCAGTCGCGCGCCATCAGATCGTAGCGCGCCAGGAACTGGGTGCGCCGGCCAGAATCCTCCAACCAGAGCGCTGGCCAGCTCATGCAGAGCTGCGCTTCTTCAACCAGCCGCTGGACCGCGCGCGCGATTTCCTCAGCGGCGATGTCGCGCTCGACCGCCTGCAGCGCCATTTCAGCCGCGCCAGTGCGGATTTCGCCTGGGGGCCTTGGGCCGGCGGAATCTGGGATGTCGAGCCCTAACTCGGCGCAGGCGGCAATTGCGAGCGCCAAGCCAGGCGCAAACAACGCCAAGCGCGCGAAAGCTGATCTCCTCATGGATGCAGCGCCCCTTTTCGCCTCCCCAGGCCGCCGATCACATTGGCATTACCGGGTATGGCTGTCGATTCGGATATTGGCGCCGCTCGCGCGACCCGAGATCCGGGCAGGGCAGCGGAAAAATGGCGCGAGTGACGGGACTCGAACCCGCGACCTCCGGCGTGACAGGCCGGCGCTCTAACCGACTGAGCTACACCCGCGTTTCGCTGGCCTCGGGGCCTTTCGCGAGAGGCGACGGGTTATGCCATGCCGCGGGGCCGGTCAATACCGGCACGCCTGCCTTGCGCCCCCGATTGTCGCGGGGTTACGGCGGCTGCTAAGCGATGGGCTCATGAAAGCCGCCATCTACCGCGCCTACGGACCACCCGACGTGCTGCGGATCGAAGAGGTTCCCAAGCCCAGCCCTGGCGACGAAGAAGTGCTTGTGCGCGTTCATGCCGCGACGGTGGTCGCGCCGGACTGGCGCTTCCGCAGGCCCGCGCCGTTTTTGATCCGCGCCATGAACGGTTTGACCCGTCCGAAGATCACCATCCTCGGCATGGAGGTGGCGGGCGTGGTGGAGGCTGTTGGCGCGAACGTGACGCGCTTTGCCGCCGGCGATGAAGTGTTCGGCTCGGCGGGCACGAAGTTTGGTGCGCATGCCGAATATGTGTGCGTCGCGGCGGGCAGGGGGCTTGAGCGCAAGCCCGCCAATCTGAGCTTCGAGGAGGCAGCGCCGCTTTCCTATGCCGGCGTCACCGCGCTGCACTTCCTGCGGCAAGCGAACATAAAGCCCGGGCAGCGCGTGCTGATCTACGGCGCGTCCGGCGCGGTGGGCACGGCCTCGGTGCAGATCGCCAAACGCCATTTCGGCGCGCATGTGACCGGCGTGTGCAGCGGCGCCAATCTCGACCTGGTGCGCTCAATCGGCGCCGATGACGCGATCGACTACACCAAGGACGATTTCTCGCGCGCGGGGCGCGTCTATGACGTGATCATGGATACGGTGGGCTATAGCGGCTTTTCACGCAGCCTCCGTGCGCTGAAGCGTGGGGGCATTTATCTGCTGGTGGACGCCGGCCCCGAAGCGATGCTCGCCGGCGTCTGGGTTTCCGCCACGAGCCCCACCAAAGTGATCTCCGGCGTGGCGCTTACGAAAGAGGGCGATCTCGCGCTGCTGCGCGAACTCGCGGAAGCGGGCAAGCTCAAGCCGGTGATCGGGCGGCGCTACAGCTTGGAGCAGATCGCGGAGGCGCACGCGTACGCGGAGAGCGGGCGGAAGGTGGGGAATGCTGTGGTGGTGTTGGCAACTTGAAACAACGTTGGCGGCTTGCCTGGACCGCACAGCCGCTTGTCGCCCAGTCTGGAATGGGGTTCAAAGGGGCTGGGCGTTGGGAGGCGCACATGATGAAGTGGGTCGGTGGCGTCGGCGGCACGGTGGCTGGACTAGCGTCAGTCATCGGCATTTATGCCTGGGTGACGGGCGATGAAGACGCGCCTTGGATTTCCAAACCGGACAGCGCCCAAGTGCAACAGGCTTCGGCGATGGCGGCAAACCGGGGCGTGGTCCGCTGCATAATAGCCGATCCCACAAACGAGCCGCTCAACGTGCGTGTCGCGCCGCAAGCGGAGACCATCGTGATCGAACTCCCCGACGGCGTGCAAGTGTGGCGCACCAATGCCGCACCCGACGCGCGGCAGAACGATTGGGCGCAGATTGCGCTGTCGGAAGGCGCGGCGCCGAGCGGCTGGGTGTGGGCGCAATACCTGGACTGTGAAGAAGCCGGTTAGCGGAAGTATGGAGCGCAGGGCCTGAGGGAGCGGTCAATGATTTGATGAACCAGACTCCGCCTCTTTCCCGATCAGCGTTTCGACAATGTAGCCTGCGGGCGTCCTCGCCAGCGGTTGCTCAAAGCGCCAAAACCAGACGCATCCCGACTTCGACGTCGCGTAATGCCGTTGGCGCAATGCGCCCGATGCGCTCGGTGAGCAATTGCTTGTCTACCGTGATGAGCTGCGAGACGTTCACCACCGAATCCTTGCTCAGCCCGCTGGCGCGGCGCGACAGGCGCACGTTTCCCGGCGCATCGGCCAAGCGCAAATTGGAGGTGATCACGGCGCAGATGGTGGTGCGGATGGCGCTTTGGTTGAATTCGTCGGATTGCACGACGAGAACCGGGCGGCGATAGCCAGGGCCGGAACCCACGGGCTCAGGCAGCGACGCCCACCAGATTTCGCCGCGCCGCATCACCATTCTTCTTTGGGCACGGACGCCGCCTGCATGCGTTTGAGCAGCGGATCGATATCGGACGCGCCCGGCTCAGCCGCGTAGATCGCGTCAAGCTGCTCACGCACGCCGGCATAGCGCTGGTCCTTGAGGTATTCGGCAACGGCCCGCGCGTACAATTCGCTGCGCGAGAGCCCGCGCTCCTTGGCCAGCCGCTCGGCCTCTTGGAAGATGGGATCGGGGATGGAGATGGCGGTTTTCATGGGTGGAGTATAACTGGGGTTATACCGGTCGGCAAGCAGCGTTTGGGTGACCGTCCCCCCGACCGAGGCGCATCCGCGCAATCGCCGGCTAGTTGCGGGGGACGACCGGGTTGCCCTGATCGTCGAAATACTCGTATCCCGGCTCGAGTAGATGCCCCGCGTCGTCGTACACTGGGAATTGTTGCGGCGCTGCGGCTTCGCTTTGGCCGGGATCGAGGCGGGCTGCCTCGCGATAGTCCGCTTCGGCTCGGGCGCGGTCGCCTTGTGCGGAATAGGCGTCGCCGCGGTTGGCGAAGGCGACGGCGAGGCTTGGGTCGAGCCGGATCGCCTCGGTATAGTCCGCGATGGCGCGGACGAGATCGCCTTGTTCGTTGTGGGCGAGGCCGCGATTGTTGAACGCTGCGGCCAACCGTGGATCGAGACGGATCGCCTCATCGTAGTCGGCGATTGCGCGCACGTAGTCGCCCTGCGCATAGTGGGCAGCGCCACGATTGCTATAGACGAGGGCGATCCGCGGATTGAGACGAATCGCCTCGGTGAAATCGGCGATGGCGTGGACGCGGTCACCTAGCTCTTCATAAGTGCGGCCTCTATTGTTGAAGATGAGCGCGAGGCCCGGATTGAGTCGGATCGCCTCATTGTAGTCGGCGATGGCGCGAGCATGGTTGCCCTGCCCGTGGTAGGTGAGCCCGCGATTATTGAAGGCGAGTGCAAGTCGCGGATCGAGTCGGATCGCTTCATCAAAATCTGCCGTGGCGCGAGGGTAGGCGCCCTGCCCGAGGTATGCGAACCCGCGATTATTGAAGGCGAGCGCGAGGCGCGGATCAAGCCGGACCGCTTCATTGTAGTCGGCGATGGCGCGAGCAAGGTTCCCTTGGTCGTAGTGGGCGAGCCCGCGGTTGTTGAAGGCGAGCGCGAGGCGCGGATCAAGCCGGATCGCTTCATTGTAGTCGGCGATGGCGCGAGCATGGTCGCCTTGGTCGTAGTAGGCGACCCCGCGAAAGGCGAAGGCCTCCGCCCGTGGCTCAAGACGAATCGCCTCGGTGAAATCGGCGATGGCGCGTCCGTGCTCGCCTCGGCCCAAGCGGACGGCGCCACAATTGTAAAACTCGATGGCCGTTCGGCTCGGTACGCCCGATGGATCGTCTGCAGTGCAGCCGCCAGCTCCTAATTCGCCAGGGATAATCAGCTCGTGATAGTTTTCTTGTACGAATCCGCGCTGCTGTGAGGCCGCTTCATCGGTTACGATGTTGCCAAACTCGTCGTACGATGGAAGTCCGTTTTTGTCCGCGCTTTGCGCCGCGTTCAGAGCCCCCTCAGGAGATTGGGTAGGAAACAAGCGTGACACGCCAAAGCCGACAATCAAGAGGGCCGCCGCTGCAGCGATGATGACCGGAAGACGAAACCTGCTCCTGTTTGGCGCCGCCGGAGGCGGCGCCCCGTATTGGTTGTATCCTGGGGTTCCTGGCCAGACCAACAATTGGATCGCCAGCCAAATGTTCCAGAAGGGAACGAGCAGGGCTGCCAACATCCACCCTGAATGATCCATGTCGTGGAAGCGCCGCACGGCCGCAGCCAAACCAATTGGGATTTGGAGCACGAAAAGAATAAGGAGCACAGTGCCGCCGGATTCAAGGAGATATCCGTACGCAAAAAGCAGGACGAGCCCTAAAAACACCACATAAGGCCCAAGCAAGTAAGCAAGGTATCCGAGGCGGTTGAGCCTACCGCGAAAACTAAACATGATGACCGGCCAAGGCGGCGAGGGCCTTACCTCGGAAGCGTAAAGGCCCGCAGCCCAGGCGGCATCTGACGGTGACTGAGGGGCCGACTCGGAGTGGCCCGACTTGTCAGCCGCTCCTAGCATGGGGTCGGACGTACTTTCGTTGCCGTTCCCACCGGGGGCCAGGCGAATTGCCTGGAAAGGCTGTTGAACTCCGCAATGCGGACAATGCACCGCCTTTTCGGAAACGACGCCGTCGCATTGTTTGCATGAACCGAGCATCTAGAGCGGTTCTCGATTTGAG
>DPWD01000184.1:561-5652 GCA_003526465.1 Hyphomonadaceae bacterium | reverse complement strand
GGCGCAATGTCGGGCAGACCGTGACTTTCGTAATGCCCGGGCGCATGCCCGCGGCGGTGGCGGGGGTTGTCATCGACGCCGCCGAACGCGCGGCGCAAGGGCTGGCCGCCGCGCCAATGACTAATGTGCGCCAGGTGATCATCTCGCTGGGGCCTGTCCCAGCTGTGGCGCGCCGCGGCGAGCGCCTGTTCATCCAAGTGGCGCCGCATCTGGGCTACGCTGGGCGGCCCTCATCCAACACCATCCGCAACGTGGTGACCGGGCAAGTGCAGGGGCCGGAGCAGTAGCGTGATCGATGGCCGCGTACGTTTGGAGCGCGCCACGGGCGCCGCCGCGCGTTCCGCTACACGCGGCGTCGCGTAGCGGCGGCCTCAGCGTGCCGCAAAGGTTATGCGGCGCTCAGTACGCCGTACGCCGCTGCGGCGAACGCGGCCGCCAGTTCGTTCGTCTTCTTTCCCTTGATAATGACCAGCCTTCCCCCCGGTCGGATGATCATGGCGAGCACTTGTGAGAGATCGGCTTGCTGCAGAGATGGACCGAAGGGGTAGCTCTTGAGGCGCTGGCGCGCCCAACTGCAGCGCAGCTTGTGACCCGTATCTCCGCCGCCTGGGAAGAGCAGCACGAGCTTTTGCTCGTTGCCGTTTTGCAGAAGCGTTTCCAGTTCCCAAGCCAGCCCTTCTGTCCAATGCGCGACGACGACGGCGATCTGACAATCAGCGATCCAGCGTCGAACCGCGGGTTGCCAATCGGTAGCCGTGTAATATGCCCTTGAGGCGCCACGAACGGGTCGGCTGCCCGGCGCGCCGAGGGCGACGAACGGCCCCATACGGCGCGCCTCGGCGCCGATCATATTTTCGAAGTAGGGCTCGGTGTCCGAACCGTCATCCTGGAACGACCGCAGGTAGAGCGTCGGCGCGCGGCGATCACGCGATTGCTCTTCGTTATGGCTGGGATTGTCGACAGAAGCGATCTGACGTTCGAGGTTTGCGCGGAACGGCTTCGACAGGTTGTAGCCGGCCCGCCCCAATAGAAAAGCGGCGACGTAGGCAACAATGAGAGCAATCCAATTGGACGCCCCGAAGCTCGGGATCAAGTTGAAATGCCCGGAGAAGCCGAAATCCACACCGTAAATTGCGGCGGACACGCCATAGATGAGCGCAGGACCCGCTGCCACCATGAGGACCGTGCCAAGGCCCCACCACAACCGCAGACCAACAGCAGTCAAAGAAGAGGATACGCCACCGCGATTGAGCCAAAGGCGTCGCGCGTTCAACAGCAGAACAAGTCCAGCGACGAATAGCAGCGCAGCGCGCCAAAAAATAGCAGTGACCACCAAGTCTGCAACATCGTCAGCTGTGCTTCGGCACACGGCGGGTGAACATCCGACGTAGCCGCGATACGATCCGAGCACCAAATTCGCCGACCACAGGCAATACGCGCTCAAGGCCAGATTGAGTGCGGCCCACCACCTGCCGCGTCGTGAAAACGCGCCGCTCGATGCGAGCGCGGGTAAACGCCCATAGGCGTGCGCCAAACTAACGCCAAACGTACCAAGGCGGATCGCGCTCGACCGTCGCCAAAATCGTGTCACGCGCTCGATGATCGCGCCCGCCACGAACACTGCAGTAGCGATGAACCCCCAAGTCGTGGCATCCCATCCGGCGATGAACGCGAATGCGGCCGCAACGACTCCACCACCGAGATAGAGGACGAAAAACATTAAGCACGCGAACGCCACCCAATTGCCGAGCGTTTCGCGCTGGGGCGCGCCCGAAATGTCGATGACGTGTATCTGCTCTGCCATAAGCGCCCGCCCAAGAAATTCGACCGCGATCGACGAAGCCGCCTGGCGCCCAAAGCGACCGAGATAGGCCAACATTAGTTGCCGACGCGTCGGTTTACGAGCGTCCGCCACCCTGATCGCCGAAACCTCACCCCTTAAACACGTCCTTCCGTCGCCGCACTTCGCCGAACGCCTCCCAGTCCGCCGCGCTTTCCATGCCCATCGACGCTTTGAGCGCGGGCGCGCGCAGGAATGGGTTGGTGGCTTTCTCGACGCTGAGCGTCATCGGCACCGTCGGTTTGCCTTGCGCACGCAGCGCGGTGACTTCGGCGACGCGCGTTTGCAGCGCGCGGTTGTCGGGATCGAGGTGAATCGCAAAGCGCGCGTTGGAGGCGGTGTATTCGTGCGCGCAATAGAGCGTCGCTTCGTCCGGCAACGCCGCGATCTTCGAGAGGCTCGTCCACATCTGTTGCGGCGTCCCCTCGAACAAGCGCCCGCAGCCCATGGAGAACAGTGCATCGCCGACGAACCCGACTTTCGCCTCATCGAACACGTAGGCGATGTGCCCAAGCGTGTGCCCGCCGACATTGAGCACGCGCGCCTTGATCGCGCCCAGCGCGACCACGTCGCCTTCGTCGACCACCCGGTCCGCCGCCTTGCCGATGCGCTCGACCTCGGCCGGCCCGGTGACGCGCGCGCCGGTGACGGCAACAATGTCGGCATTGCCGCCGGCATGGTCGGGATGCCAGTGCGTGTTCCAGATATCGGTGATTTTCCATCCTTTGATCTCGGCTTGGCGCAGGATTTCGGCGGCGTCGGGGGTGTCGATGGTCGCCGTCGCGCCAGAGGCGGGATCGTGGATGAGGAAGCCGTAATTATCCTCAAGGCAGGGGAATTGATGGATTTGCAGCATTCTCTACCTTAACGCCTGGGCCCATGCGCGTCGATATCCTCGCCTTGCAACGTTTCTATGCCTCGCCCCTAGGCGAAGCCGCACGCCGCGCCGGTGAACGGCGGCTGATATCGCTCTGGCCCAGCGCCGATGGGCTCGACGTGCTGGGGGTCGGTTACGCTTCGCCGTACCTGGCGCGTTTTCGCGGGCAGGCGCGCCGCGTGGTGGCGATGATGCCGGGCGAGCAGGGGGCAGAGCCCTGGCCTCCGGGCGCCGCCTCGCTCACCGCGCTCGGCGAAGAGGCGCGTCTGCCGTTTATCGATGCCGTGTTCGA
The DNA here is from genome assembly GCA_003526465.1 of Hyphomonadaceae bacterium. Classification (GTDB taxonomy): domain Bacteria; phylum Pseudomonadota; class Alphaproteobacteria; order Caulobacterales; family Aquidulcibacteraceae; genus Vitreimonas. The sequence continues at coordinate 2,643 of DPWD01000184.1, read as the reverse complement.
TCGTGTCTTGCTGGTCCACGCGCTCGAAGAGGCCGACGCCGCGCACGCCATGCTGCGCGAGATCTGGCGGGTGATGGCGCCGGAAGGGCGGCTGGTGGTCATCGCCGCCAATCGCTGGAGCTTGTGGGCGCAGTCCGACATCTCCCCGTTCGGCCATGGCCGGCCGTATTCGAAGAGCCAACTCTCGGGGCTGTTGTCGGACGCGCTGTTCGAGCCGGTCGCGTTTTCCCGCGCTCTCTACGCCCCCCCCTCGGCCTGGCCGCCATTCGTGCGCGCCGCCGACGCGTTCGAGCGCATCGGCGAGCAGGTTTGGCCCAACCATGGCGGGCTCTTGCTCATGGAGGCGGTGAAGCGGCTCTATGCCACCACGGCGCGCTCGGCGCGGCGGGTGCTGCTGGCCAAGGCCCCGATTAGGTCCCAGGAGGGCGGCGCAGGGGAAAGGTGAAATTCGCCGGACCAGGGCCGCCATTCGTCGCAGGCCCTCGTGCGGAGCCCATAAGCTCGGCTATGGTGACCCTTCGCAGGCAACCCTCAAAAAATCTAGGGGAATTTTCGTATGCATTTCTCACGGCGCGCCCTTTTGGGGGCAAGTGTGGCTGGCGTGGTTCTGGCGGCGTGCGCGCGCGCCGCGCCCGGTGGGCAGCTTAAGGCGATCCTCGATCAAGCCTGCATCGACATCCTGCGCGAGGCGCCCGAAGCGTGCACCAGCTTGGCGCTCTCCGAGGAGCAGGCCGGCGGGCGCTACATGGACCGCATGAGCGACGCCTCGAAGGAAGGGTTCCGGCGAGGGCGGGCGATCAGCGAACGGGTGCTCGGCGAATTGCGCGGCCTCAACCGCGAGCAGCTGTCGGGTCAGGATGCAGTTACCTACGACGTCGTTGTCACCGCGACCGAGAATAGTCTCGCCACCTCCGCGTTTGAAGTCGGCAGCGGCGCTGGCGCGCCCTACGTGCTGACGCAGCTCACTGGCGCCTACACCGGCATTCCAGATTTCCTCGCCAGCCAACATCAGGTGACCAACCGCGAATTAGCTGACGCTTATCTATCGCGCCTTTCGGCGTACGCACGCGTGCTCGATCAGGAAGTCGCGGTGCTGAACGAAGATGTCGCCGCCGGAATCATTCCGCCGAATTTCTGCATCCGGCGCGGCGCCAATGACGGCGCCGTCAATCTGCTCGCCAAATTCGCCAGCACCGCGCCGGCGCAGAACGTGCTCGTGAGTTCGTTCGCGCAGAAGCTTGCCGGCGTCGCCGAGATTTCGGCGGCCGACAAGACCGCGCTGACCGAACGCGCGCAGGCCATCGTGACCAGCGAAATCCTGCCTGCCTATCAGCGCCAGGTGGACGCGCTCACCGCATTGTTGCCGCGCGCCACCGCGGATGCTGGCATCTGGAAGCTGCCGCGCGGCGAGGAGATGTATGCCGCCTCCCTGCGCAATCAGACCACGACGAACATGACGCCGGACGAAATCCACCAAATGGGTCTCGATCTGGTCAATTCCATCAATGGCGAGATGGACGCCATCCTCAAGGCGCAAGGCTTGAACCGCGGCACCATCGCGCAGCGCGTGCAGGCGGTCTCGCGTCGTCCGGACCAGATCTATCCCAGCACCGAGGCTGGCCGCGCGCGTCTGTTGGCCGATCTCAATGCGCAAGTGGAAGCGATCAAGGCGCGCATGCCGGAAGTGTGCGGCACGCTCGCGCGCGCTAGCCTCGATATCAAGCGCATCCCCGAATACACCGAAGCGGGCGCGCCCGGCGGTTATTACCAGCAGGCCGCGCTCGATGGCTCGCGCCCTGGCGCCTATTACATCAATCTCCGCGACCCGGCGAAAGAGTACCCGAAATTCACCCTGCCGACGCTCACCTACCACGAAGGCATTCCTGGCCACCACTGGCAGATCTCGATCCAGCAGGAAGCGGGCGAACTGCCGTTCATCCGTAGTGCGCTGTTGGGCTTCAACGCCTACGCCGAAGGCTGGGGCCTCTACGCCGAACAGCTCGCCGACGAAATGGGCATGTACGCCAACGATCCGCTGGGCCGGTTGGGCTATTTGCAATCGGCGGCGTTCCGCGCTTCGCG
>DPWD01000184.1:0-401 GCA_003526465.1 Hyphomonadaceae bacterium | reverse complement strand
TCAAGGGCTTCCACGATGTCGTGCTCACCAACGGCTCAACCCCGCTTTCGGTCACCGAAAGCCTGGTGCAGCAATGGGTGGCGACCGTGAGCGGGCCGGCCTAAGGCGCACGCTGGGTCGCTAGATAGGCGATGATGTCGGCGCGGTCCTGTGCGCTGGGCACGGAAATGCCCATCGCTGTTCCCGGCGCCATTGCCGTGGGATTGGTCAGCCAACGATCGATGTTTGCTGGCGTCCACGCGACGTTGAGCCGGCGCAGCGCGGCGCTATAGGTGAAGCCGGGCGCCGTGCCGGACCGTCGCCCGACCACCCCGCGATGGGCGGGGCCAACGCGGTTGTTGTCTATCGAATGGCACGCCGAGCAGCGCGTCTCGTACAGCATCTCGCCGCGCGCGGCGTTG
>DPWD01000231.1:295-4085 GCA_003526465.1 Hyphomonadaceae bacterium | reverse complement strand
CCGGCGCCTCGGCGCGTTCGACCTCGCCCGCTTCCAGCACATAGATGCGCGGCGGCGGCGGCTGCTCTGGCAACAGGGAAATGCACCCGCCCAGCAACAGCGCAGGCGTCAACAGCAATGCGCGCATCATGGCGGCAACTCCACAACAGGCCGCGGCGAGCGCGGGGTCAGAACCGATGGGCTCTCTTCAAGATTGTTGGCGACACGGGTGACGGCCTCGGAGGCGCGGCGCAATTCCTGCGCAGCCAACGCGATCTCCGGCAGGGTCTCGCCCGACGCCACCGCCGCGGCAGCGCGCACTTCAGTTACAACTTCATCGAGCGCGGCGAGATCGGATTGCGCTTGCCGCGCCAGGCTTGCGATGTCATTGGCCGCGCCGGTGATGGCCCCGGCCGCTTCGCCGGAACGCGTGACGATCGAACGGCGGTCGGCCAGTTGCGTGCTGATGGTTTCGAGATTGGCCAGCACGCGGTTGACCCGGGCTATGTTTTCGTCGGTGAGCAGATTGCGGATCGAAGCCAGCGCGCGGCTGGCGTCCATGACGATATCCTCGCTCTGCTCGACCAGGATGTCGATCTGGCTGCCGCGGCCCTTGATCCGCGGCAATTGCCCGAACGCGGGCGAGCGCGGCGGTCCCGCGGTCGTCGATCCTGGCGAAAGCTGGATCAGAGTGACGCCGGTGAGGCCGATCGGCTCGAGCTGGGCTTCGCTGTCGGCATTTACAGGAACGCCGGCTTCGACGCGAATTTGCGCAACCACGCGCGTGGTGTTTTCAATGCGCAAATCGCGCACTTCGCCGACCTTGATGCCGTTGAAGCGCACTTCCCCGCCTTCGGCGAGCCCGCGCACGGGATCGTTGAACTCGACGTCGTACTCGCGCGCGCCGCCGCGGAAATTGGCGTTGGTCAGCCACATCGCAAACAGCATGATCAGGGCCGCCCCGATTATGGTGGCCGCGCCGATCATCACATAATTGGCTTTCGTCTCCATCGTCTCACCCCATCGCCGCGCTGCGGCCGGCCGCGCGTCCGCGCGGCCCAGAGAAATAATCCTTCACCCAACCTGTCGCGTCCGCCGCGATCTCCTCGATCGAACCGAGTGCCGCGACCTTGCCGCCGTACAGCACCGCGACGCGGTCGCAGATGGCGTGCAGCGTGTCCAAGTCGTGCGTGACCAGAAACACCGTGAGACCCAACGCATGCGCGAGATCTTGCGTCATGCGGTCGAAGTTTTCCGCGGCGATAGGGTCGAGTCCGGCGGTAGGCTCGTCGAGGAACAACAGCTCCGGATCGAGCGCAAGCGCGCGCGCCACCGCCGCGCGCTTGCGCATGCCGCCGGAAATTTGCGCTGGCTTTTTGTGGTGGGCGTCGGGACCCAGCCCCGCCATCGCAAGTTTGAGGCTGGCGATCTCGGCGCGCAATGCAGGTGAAACGTTGGTATGTTCGCGCAGCGGCGCTTCGACGTTTTCGAGCACGGTGAGGTTGGAAAACAACGCGCCGTCCTGGAACATCACGCCCATGCGCGGCTCGATGCCATGGGCTGCATGATACGGAAACGAAATTTCTCCCGCGCTCGGCGCCTGCAGTCCGACGATCTCGCGCAACAGCACGGATTTGCCGCAGCCGGAGGGACCGACCACGCCCAGTATCTCGCCCCGGCGCACGTCGAGGTCGAGGTCCTTGTGCACGACCTGCTCGCCGAAGCTGGTGGCGAGCCCGCGAACGCGTATGGCGATGTCGGCGCTCACCAATCCATCTCCAGGAACCAGAGCGCGAAAATCGCATCGAGCAGGATGATCATGAAGATCGATTGCACCACCGAAGTGGTGACCCGCTTGCCAAGCGAGGCGACATCGCCGCCGACCGAGAGCCCCTGCTTGCAGGCGATTACCGCGAGCGTCAGCGCAAACACCGGCGCCTTCGCCATGCCGACCCAAAAGTGTTGCTCGGGCACGGCGTCGGAAATGCGTGTGAAATACATGGCGGGGCTCACCCCGAGCTGACCCCAGACCACGAGCAGGCCGCCGAACAGCCCCGCCATCATCGCGGCAAAAGTCAGGATTGGCGTCATCACCACCATGGCCATCACCCGCGGCGCGACCAATGCCTCCATCGGCTTGATGCCGATCACCTGCATGGCGTCGATTTCCTGGCGCATCTTCATGGCCCCGATCTCGGCGGTGAAGGCGCTGTTGGTGCGTCCCGCCAGCAGCACCGCGGTGATTACCACCGCGAATTCGCGCAGCATGGAGAAAGCGACCAGCTCGATGGTGAACACCGAAGCGCCGAAATCGCCGAGGATGCGCGCGCCGAGGTAAGCGACCACCAGGCCGATGAAGAACGACAACATCATCACGATCGGCAGCGCGTTGAGGCCGGCGATCTCCATCACATGCACGACCGAAACCCAGCGGATGCGGGCCGGGCGTAGCGCGAGGCCCGCGAGCACGCTCAAGGTTTCGCCAAGGAAGGAGACGGTCTCCAGCGTCTCCTGAACAACGCCATCGACCGCGCGACCGACCTGCTCGAAGAAACCCGAAAGTCCGCGCGGCCCCGCCGGTTCCGGCGCCGGTCCCGCGCCCGCTTTGCGCGCCGCCTCCAGCAGACGCGCGGCGTTAACGTGTTCGCCCCGCACCTGTATTGCAGCCCCGCCGACGAAGGCGCGCATGGTGCGTTCGATCAGATAGGCGCCAGCGACATCGAGCCGGCCGAGGTCGGCGACATCGACAACAGCGTTAACCGATAGTTTCTCGCCGATCACCCGCAAATCGGCTTCGAGCGCGGCGATGGTGTCGATGGTCCAGTCGCCGCGCAGCGCCAGCACCGGCGCGCGGTCCCTTTCAACCAGATCGAAGGCGGCCGCGCGGGCCATTCAAACATCCCCTGGAGCTATTCTGCCCCTCGCGCCTCAGGCCTAACAGAAAAGTCCCAATAATGAACTCATTGGCGCGCGCCGGGCGTGTTCGCACCTGGAAACAAAGCGTTAAACGGGCGTGGGCCTGCGCCTTTCGCCCCCCAGGAGAGCCAGCGCCAACAATCCCCCGGTCCCGGTCACCAGCGCCATCGCCCAATAACCGCCGGCGCCGTATGCGTCGTAAAGCACGCCCGACAGCAACGTGGCGGCGCCCATGAGCAGCCCAGCCGCCAGCGCCGAGTACAAAGTCTGCGCCATGATCGCGGCCTGTTCTGGCGTCTCGCGGAAAAGCAGACGCATGGCCCCGACGTGAACCGCGGCGAACGAAAACGCGTGCAAGGCCTGCAACGGCCAAAGCACGGCGCCGGTCGGGGCAAAGCCCATCGCGATCCAGCGAAGAAGGCCCCCGACCGCGCCAGCCAGGATCATCGCCTCGGGCGCGACACGCCGCTCGATGCGCGCAAGGTTCCAGAGAAACAACACCTCTACCGCAACCCCAAACGCCCAAAGCAGCCCGACGACATCGGCGGCTATGCCTTGCCCGCGCCAAACCAACGTCGAGAAGCCGTAATAGAAGGCGTGCCCGCTTTGCATGAGGCCGCACGCGACAATCAGCGTGAGATAACGGCGGTTGCGCAGCAAGGCGGCGACCGCCTGGAAACGCGGCGCGCCGATCTTCGCGCCGGCTGGATCGGGCGCAAGCGCAAACCACGCCGAAGCGGCGGTGAGCGCCGTCGCGGTCAGCACCCACACCACCACCGCACCCAGCCCGAAACGCGCAATCGCAAAGCCGCCGCAAGTGGTCGCGAAGATGAACGCGACTGAACCGATCCCACGCGCAACGCCGTAAGGGATCGCGCCTCTCGCGGTCGCGCGC